>JAJFUG010000142.1 GCA_021372515.1 bacterium | reverse complement strand
TTTCTTGAGCAGGTCGTAGCGGTTCTTGCAGCGCTCCAGGAGCCTCTCGGTGGGTTCGTCGTAGATCAGCACCACCAGTTCCTGTCGCCAGCCGCGCTCATCCCAGTGCGTGCGTATCTGGCGCAGGCCCTCCATGAACAGCTCATCCAGCTTGGGGCTCACCGGCGGGCCGACTATCGCCTTGCCGTCGATCACCGCGCTGGTGTCCACCGGCAGGCCGAACGCCCGGGCCAGGGCGGTCTCATAGTGCAGGGAGTGGTCGTTGCCCAGGCTTATCACCACCGGCCCGTCCATGCCCGCGGCATCCAGGTGCGCCATCAGGCTGTCCTGGCCGGTGAAATCGAGCACGAGCTTGCCGTCCACGTTCCGCACCTCGATCCCGGTGTTGCCCCAGAACATCTGGACCGCGTCCAGACCGTGCTCTTTCATGTCCGCGTACCAGGGGGTGGGAAGGTCGGTGGAGGCCATGAACACCCCGGCCGTGAGCGGTGACTGGCTGAGCTTGAACGGCAGGACCTCGCAGACAACGGGCAGCTCGGACGTGGCCGGGCCGCACTCCACGCGCAGGGTGGCGTTGTAGGTCCCGGCCGGGGCGTCCTCGGGCGGGTGCACGGTCAGCCAGATGAAGCGTGTGGTGTCGGGACCCACTGCCAGCGGGCCGTCCAGGGGCGCCAGGCGGTTGAGCGGCGTGCTGTCGGCCCGGCTGACCACAGTGCTCAGCTCGCACCATTCTGCGGGGAGTCCCTGGCCCTGGGCGGCCGGGACCAGGCTCACCCCGGCGCTGCCGCCGCCGGGCGAGCGCAGGGCGCACACCGCAGGCTCGTACTCACCGGGCGTGACCCGCAGGCTGAGCGCCGCCTCCGGCTTGGCTGGCGGTGTGGCCGCGCGGTCCAGGGGCGCCAGGTACGACTGCGGCCAGAGGCTCAGCGAGCCGTGGGAACAGCCCAGGGACAGGACCAGGATCAAGGCCGCTGTAAAATATTTTTTCATGCTCTCTCCGGTTCAGGTGTTCGAGGCCGGCCCGGGGAGGTCGGGCGGCCGAGGGTCAATTCAGCTCCAGCGGCTGTGATGGGTTCCCGGCAGCCAGTAGAGCATGCCCGGGCCGGGCGGGTTCGCGGCGAACCAGCGCCTGAACTGCGCGCTGTCCCGCACCCCGGCCCCGAGCACGGCGCGGCAGAGGTCCACCCCGCGCACTCCCTCCGTGCCGCGCAACTCAGCCTTGAGCGCCAGGATCGCTCGGCGGGTCTCATCGGTCAGCACCCGCGTCACCGCGTCGGCGAAACGCTCGGCCCAGTGGGCGTCCGGATGGTCGTGGGCCACGTGCCAGCAGTCGATTTTCCAGCTCTCGCCCTCCGCGTCGCGGACTTTCAGGCTCCAATACAGCCCGCGGTCCGGGGTTTCCAGTGCGTTGACAAAGTGCACCTCTTGCACCTCGGGCCGCACGGCGGCCTGGGCCATCACCTCGAAACCATGCCGCATCTCCGGCCGCTCGGAGTAGACCTCCATGTCGATGTCCAGCGCGCCAACCATCCCGTAGCGCACCGCGCCGACCAGCACCGGCTCGCCGTGTTTGCGCCAGAGGTCGAACAGCTCCAGGCGCTCCAGGAGCCTCAGCGCGCGCAGGCGTTTCGATTCGGCGAGGCTGAGAATGTCTTCCATCATCCCCTCTCTCATATCGTTGTCCGGATCATCTCCGGACCGTTCACGGTGAATTCGTTTTTCAGGTGCATTGCTGCCTGCGGACCAGGCTGGCCGCGCCGTAGAGCACGGCGGCCTCGCCCAGGGCGGAGCGGACTATCCGGGTGCGGTTGCGCCTGACCCGATGGCGCTCCACCACCTCGTGCATGGTGTCGCTGAACAGGTCCCAGGATTCCGCGGCTGAGCCGCCCAGCACCACCACCTGCGGGTCTATCAGGTTGATCAGCCAGGAAAGGCCGATCCCCAGGTCCGCGCCGAAAGAGCGGAACACCTCGCACGCGGCGGGCTCAGCCTCGCGCGCCCGGGCCGCCACCGCTGCACCGTCCAGCTCCGCGCCGCTCAACTCACGGTAGAGCCGGGAGACGGCCGTGCCGGAGACCCGGTTTTCGAAGATATCCCCCTCGAACGGGCAGCGCCAGAGTTCTCCTGCGGCGCCATGCGCCCCGCGCCGCAGGCAGCCGTCTACGATCACTCCCAGTCCGAACCCCGTTCCCAGGGTGACCCCGCAGCAGTCGCGCGCCCCGGTCGCCGCGCCGACCGCAGCCTCGCCCAGCGCGAAACAGCCGGCGTCGTTCTCCAGAGTCACCTGTGCCCCGAGCCGCCCGGCCAGGCCCGCGGCCAAGGGGAAATCGCTCAGGGTGGGCAGGTTGGGCGAGGCGTCGATCCGGCCGCTCGCGTAGTCCAGGGTGGTGGGCACACCCACTCCGACTCGATGGATAAGCTTCGGGTCCACTCCCGAGGCCTCCACCGCGCGCCGGAAAGTCCGGGCGATCCAGTCCAGCAGCATCTCCGGCTCGGCGGTGGCGTTGGTCGGCGCCCGGGTCAGCCCCAGTGGGGCTCCCTCCGGCCCGAACACCGCGCAGACAGTCTTGGTCCCGCCGATATCGATCACCCCGCAGAACGGGCTTTCCTGTCTCGTCATCGCCCCGCCTGTCCGTGCTGTTGGCGCTCTCAGCGGTTGAGCCGCCAGAGGCCCCAGGTGAGCCGGGCGGCGAAACTGACCCAGAGCAGGTAGGGCAGAAGGAGAGCCGCCGCGACCGGGTCAAGTTGCAGGAAAAGGTAGATGGTCAGTGCCAGGGCCACCCAGAGCAGGGCTATCCCGGTCAGGCCGGCGCGTGTCGAGCGCAGGCCGAAAAACAGGCCGCTCCAGGCGGCGTTGAGCGCCAGTTGCAGCGCGAAAGCGGCCAGGGCCGGCCGCACCCCCCCGGTCGAGATCCCTTTGCGCCAGATCAGAAAGAGCGCCAGCCCCATCAGCAGGTACAATGTCACCCAGACCGGGGCGAACACCCAGCCCGGCGGGGTGAGACTCGGCTTTTTGAGGCCCTGGTACCATACCGGGATGGCCGGGCGGGTGAACAGCGAGCCGATAACACCCGCCCCCAGGCAAAGGAACAGGCTGAGCAGCAGCCTGAACGAATCAACGGTCGATAGGCCGAACATGGCGCTTCTCCCCGCTGGAACCGGCGCCGGAACACAACTACGGCAGCGCGGTCATTTCTTTGCCGCCGGGATGAAAGTGACTTTTACGGTCAGCGGTGCGTTCAGCGGCACGCCCGGCGCGGGGTGCACGTTGCGCACCACATAGGGCAGGCGGATCTGGCGCACACCGCTCAGGCTGTCGGCCCGTGCGGACAGGCTCAGGCACACCACCGCGCGTGGCTCCAGGGTCACGGTGGGCGGGAAATGCAGCTCGGTCAGGCTGTCGGTCGCGGCCAGGTGGAACGGCAGGTCGCTGAGGTTTCGCACCTGGAGCAGGGCCGTGCCCTTGCCGGTGATTGTCAGCTCCGGGTTGACCAGCTCGAAGGAGGCTTCGTACAGCGGACGGAGCTGACTCTCCACCCCGTAGAGCGTATCCCGGCAGAGCACCGCGGTGCGGTGGGCGAACAGGGCTTCGCGAATCGCGTTCTCGCTGTTTTCGGTGGCGAACACCAGGGTCACGGTGCGGCGGTCGCCGCCGTAGGGGTCGTACTCCATGAACACCGGGTCGTGTACATCCGAGTTGCCCAGCATGGTCAGG
>JAJFUG010000141.1 GCA_021372515.1 bacterium | reverse complement strand
ACCTGGAACGTGCCCAGGTCGCGGTTGTTGACTCCCACGATCCGCGCCCCGGTCCGGGCGACCCGCGCGGCCTCGGCCTCGTCGTGCACCTCGACCAGCACATCCAGCCCCAGACTGCCAGCCAACTGGTACAGACCGGACAGTAACGGATCATCCAGCGCCGCGGCGATCAGAAGGATACAGTCCGCGCCCAGCAGGGCCGACTCGAAGACCTGATACTCGGAGAGGATGAAATCCTTGCGCAGCACCGGAATGTCCACGGCCTCGCGTGCCTGGACCAGAAAGTCCGGGTCGCCCTGGAAATATTTCCTGTCCGTGAGCACGCTCAGCGCGGCCGCTCCGCCGTCGACATACTGACAGGCCAGGAGGGCGGGCTGGAAATCCTCGCGGATTAGGCCCTTGGATGGGCTGGCTTTCTTGATCTCCGCGATCAGCGCTACCGGGGAGGCGGCAGCCAGCAGCGCCCGCTCGAACCGTCCCGGCGCATCCGGCGGACAGTCGGCCAGGGCGGCCTTGATCTCGCTCAGCGGGCGGCGGGTCATGCTCTCATCCAGCTCGGCCCGCTTGTAGGCGACTATTTCATCCAGGATACTCATTTCGGGCTTTCCTGTTCTGTCTGGCTCAGGCGGACAAGCAGGGCCAGCTTGTCGCGCGCCGCGCCGCTGTCAATCGAGCGCGCGGCCAGCTCCAGGCCATCTCGCAAGTCCATTCCCTCGTTGAACGCGCTGATCGCGGCGGCGGCGTTGAGCAGCACCACCTCCCGCCGCGGCCCTGCCTGTCCCTCCAGCACCTCCAGGACGATCCGGGCGTTCTCTCCGGCCTCGCCGCCCCGGATCGCCTCGGGCGGACAGAGCGCGAGACCCAGCCCGGACGGCTCCAGGCTGAACTGCCGCACCCGCCCGTTCTCCAGGCAGGCCACCCGGCTGGGGCCGCTCAGGGAGAGTTCGTCCAGGCCGCCGTGACCATGGACCACATAGGCCTTGCGGCTGCCCAGCTTGGCCAGGACCTCGGCCAGGCGCACGGTGAGCTCGGAGTCGTAAACCCCCAGGAGCTGGCAGACTGCGCCGGCCGGGTTGGTCAGGGGCCCCAGGACGTTGAACACCGTGCGGATGCCGATTTCGCGCCGCGGGCCGATGGCGTGTTTCATGGCCGGGTGGAACAGCGGGGCGAAGATGAAACATATCCCAGCCTCATCCAGGCAGCGCGCGACTGTCTCCGGCGCGGCCTCGACATTCACCCCGAGCTGGCGCAGCACATCCGCGCTGCCGCAGCGGCTGGAGACCGAGCGGTTGCCGTGCTTGGCCACCGGCGCCCCCGCGCCCGCGGCCACGAAAGCCACTGCGGTGGAGATGTTGAACGTCCCGCTGCCGTCACCGCCCGTGCCGCAGGTGTCGAGGACCACGGGATGGACTTTCGACACCACCGGCTGCACCTTGGCCCGCATCACCTTGACAAAGGCGGCGATCTCATCGGTGGTCTCGCCTTTCATGCGCAGGGCGGTGATAAAGGCCGCCACCTGGGTAGGCGCGGCCTGGCCCTCCATGATTTCGGTCATGACCGTTTCGGCGGTGGTGGAATCGAGGTCGCGGCGCTCCACCACCAGCCTGAGAGCATCCAGGATCATCGCGGTGCTCCTTCCTCCGGGCCGGTGTCAGCCTCGCGTTTGAGACGGTCGTAAAAATCTCGTATCAGGAGAACAGTCTCGTTTTCATCGGCTGCGGTGAGGATCGAGTCGCCGGCCCGTCCCAGGCTCACCCCCGGGTGCGCGCCGGCGTTTTTCATCAGGGCCGGCAGGGCGTCCCAGAACCCGCCGCAGAGCACGAGCGGACGGGGCGAGATGAGCCGCTTGTTGATGAACTCCCAGGCCAGGGCGATCTCGGCCAGGGTGCCGGTGCCGCCCTTACCCGCCACGTAGGCGTCCCCCAGGCCGATCAGCGTGGTCATACGTTCGATCAGGTCGTTGGTGGGCACGACCTCGTCCAGGAAGGGATTGGGCTCGCGGGTGAACATGCGGCAGGTCACGCCCACGCTCAGGCCCCCCGCCTCGTGTGCACCGCGGTTGGCGGCTTCCATGGCCGCGCCGTAGCCGCCGGTGACGACCACACAGCCCGCGCGGGCGAGGGCTGCGCCCAGCCGCCTGGCGGCGGCCACGCTGGGCGTGTCGCCCGCGTCCGACGTACCGAACACGCAGACCCAGGGCGCCCTGGCCGGACCGCACTTGCGCTTGTATTCACTGAAATCCTTTATCATTTTAGCCTTTTCAGGAAATTGGCCAACATTTTCTTGCCCTCGAAAGTCAGGATCGATTCGGGGTGGAACTGGATGCCCTCGACCGGGTGCTGCCTGTGCCGCAGACCCATGATTATCCCGTCCGCGGTCCAGGAGGTGACGCTCAGGCAGTCGGGGAGGGTTTCGCGCTCGACCACCAGGCTGTGGTAGCGCGTGGCCTCGAACGGGTTGGAGAGGCCCTCGTACAGCGGGGAGCCGTCATGGCTCACCAGACTGGTCTTGCCGTGCATCAGCGTGGGCGCTCCGATCACCCGTCCCCCGAAAGCCTGGCCGATCGCCTGGTGGCCCAGGCAGACCCCCAGCACGGGGATGCGCGGCCCCAGGCGGCGCAGCAGCTCGAGCGAGATGCCCGCGTCTTCCGGCGTGCCCGGGCCCGGAGAAATGACAATACCCCCCGGAGCCAGCGCCTCGACCTGATCGACCGTGATCCTGTCGTTGCGGTGGACGGTGAGTTCGGCGCCGAGTTCGCCCAGGTACTGGACGAGATTATAGGTAAACGAATCGTAGTTGTCAATGACGAGGATCATAGCGGCTCCTGTGTCTGCTCGATGGCCCGCAGCAGGGCGCGGGACTTGTTGATCGTCTCACGGTACTCGCTCTTGGGGTCGGAGTCGGCCACTATCCCGGCCCCGGCCTGGAGGTAGGCGGTCTGGCCCTTGATCACGATGGTCCGGATGGCGATGCAGAAATCGAGGTTGCCCGAGAAATCGATGTAGCCCACCGCTCCGGCGTAGATGCCGCGGGTCTCTTTCTCCAGCTCGTCTATGATCTCCATGGCCCGCACCTTGGGCGCGCCGCTGACCGTGCCGGCCGGGAAACACGCCCCCAGCACATCCAGGGCCGCGGCGCCGGGGACCAACTCACCCTCGACGTTGCTCACGATATGCATGACATGCGAGTAGCGCTCCACTGCCATCTGCTCGGTCACGTGCACGCTGCCGTAGCGGCAGATCCGTCCCAGGTCGTTGCGCCCCAGGTCGACCAGCATCACGTGCTCGGCACGCTCTTTGGGGTCGGCCAGGAGTTCGGTCTCCAGGGCGCGGTCTTCCTCGGGGGTGGCTCCGCGGGGACGGGTGCCGGCCAGGGGACGGGTGACCGCAACTCCATTTTGCGCCCGCACCAGCACCTCGGGCGAGGACCCGGCGACTTTCAGCTCCCCCAGCTTCAGGTAGAACATGTAGGGCGAGGGGTTCACGCGGCGCAGGGCCCGGAACACGTTGAACGGGTCACCCTGGATGCCGGTGGAGAAACGCTGGCTCAGCACCACTTGGAAAATGTCGCCCTTGTGGATGTACTCCTTGGCCTTGAGCACCATCGCCTCGAACTCATCGGAGGTGGTGTTGCTGTCCGGCTGGATGCCGGGCGCGCCGGGGGCCTGCTTGAGCTGCTGCGGCACGAGCACGATCTCGCCCATGCGGCGCATGATCCAGGCGATACGTTCCTGGGCCGTCTCGTACAGCGCCGCGGGGTCATCGCCCTCCTCGACGAACATGCTCACCACCACAGTCACCGTGTGCTTTACATGGTCGAACACGATCAGACGGTCGGCGACCATCAGGAAACAGTCGGGAAGCTCGAGCGGGTTGGGCTTGGTGCTGGGGATGTCCTCGAACCAGCGGATCGTGTCGTAGCCGAAATAGCCGACCAGGCCGCACTGGAACGGTGGCAGGCCGGCCACTGGCTCGGGCTGGTAGCGGCTGACCCAGTCGTTCAGCAGACGGATCGGGTCGCCCTCCAGACGCTCCACGGCGCCGTCGGTGGTCACCTCCAGCGTGCGGCCGGTGACACGGAAAGTGGTGCGCGGGTTGAGGCCGAGGAACGAGTAGCGCCCTATTTTCTCCTCCATATCGACACTTTCGAGCAGGAACGCGTACTCGCTGGGCTCGCAGATTTTCTTGAACACGCTGATCGTGGTATCGGTGTCGGTGTAGAGCTCGGCCGCCACCGAAACCACGCGGCCAGGCCTGGCGCGCCGGATGAACTCTTCCTTTGAGGGCAGGCTGTTTTCCATGTTGTTGTCTCCGGTTCCGGTTGAATTTGAAAGCCGCCTGAAACGAGCAAGGCCGC
>JAJFUG010000140.1 GCA_021372515.1 bacterium | reverse complement strand
GGCCCCAACCTTCTGTATGAAGTGGGTCCGGAGGATTATGACGACAGCTATCCCTCCGGGTACAGCGATTATTCGGACCTGAAGACCAGCACTTCCCGCCGTGCGAACCGTTGGATGTACCGCCAGACGCACACCTACCGTCTGCCCACGGTGCTCAAGCTGGCCCTGTCGTACAACCTTCTGACCAGCGAGAAAGCCAACTGGCTGGCTACCGGTGAGATCTGGCGCAACAGCAACATACCGCTCAGCTATGCCACCGGGACCGAATTGAATTATAATTTCACCCAGTTCATATCGGGGGCCCTGCGCCTCGGCTGGCTCATCCAGACCGATGAATACACCGAGGATACGGATGCTTTCGGATACAAGTACTGGGGTGATGATCCAACGCTGCAAGGCTTGAGTTTCGGCGGCGGAATGATGCGCAAGGTCGCCGGGCGTACGATCAGTTTCAACTACGCATACCGGAACAAGGGCCGTCTGAGCGCGGATAATTTCTTCACGGTGAGCCTGGGCTTTTAGAAATCCCTGAATGCAGATGGTGAATGCTGCCGGCTTGGCCGTAAGCTATGGCTCAAGCCGGTAGCATTGAAATAAAAGCAAAGCGTGTCGAGGGACTTGAACTCTTTTCGAAGGCTTGCCAATGAGAAAGAAGACAGATGCATGCCGAACCAGCCGGAGCGGGTGCGATGGATCAAGAGAAAAGCCTTTTTCAAGGAGGGAATTCATAGGAGACCTGGCCATGCTCGGCTTTATCTCAGCGAATGCCGCAGGGCTCAGCCCGGCGTTCGCCGCCGCGTCCGAGGGCGCTCAGGCGGCGCAGGCCGCGGCAGCACCCGGAGCGTCAGGGTTGAGCCTGATCGGGGCCTACGGCGAGTGGGCGGCCTCGCTGGTGGGTGAGGGCCCCGGGACTTATTCTTTCCGTCGTCCGGAGTTTACCGACCTGAAAGCCTGGCGCGAGCGAGCGCATGGCCGCACCCTGGAGCGTATGGCGGTGCCGGAGATCGGCCCGGCGCCGGAAGTGAAGGTGAACCGGAAGTACACGTTCGAGGGCCTGGAGATCGAGGAGCTGAGCTGGCAGCTTCCCTACGGCCGCGCCACCGAGGCCTACCTTCTGAAGCCCGCCGGCGCCACCGGCAAGCTGCCCGGCATTCTGGCCCTTCACGACCACGGGGGCTGGAAATATTTCGGCAAGCGCAAGATCACGAAGACCTCCGAGAATCAGCATCCGATGATAGTGGAGCACCAGAAGCTGGACTACGGCGGGCGGGCCTGGGCCAACGAGGTAGCCCGTCGCGGCTACGTGGTGCTGGTGCACGACACGTTCCCGTTCGCCAGCCGGCGGGTGCTGCTGCGGGATGTGCCCGCGGTGATCCGCCGGGGCCTGACCGACGACAACCCGGAAGACCCGAAGAATGTTGAAGCCTACAACGCCTGGGCCTCGGACCACGAGTCGATCATGGCCAAGTCTCTTTTCTGCGCCGGTACGACCTGGCCGGGGGTGTATTTCGCCGAGGACCGGGTGGCGCTGGACATCCTGTGCGCCCGTCCGGAGGTGGACCCGGAGCGGGTCGGCTGCGGCGGGCTGTCGGGCGGCGGGATGCGCACGGTGTTCCTGGGGGGCCTCGATCCGCGGATCAAGTGCGCGGTCTGCGCGGGGTTCATGACCACGTGGCGGGATTTTATGCTGAACAAGTCGTTCACGCACACCTGGATGACCTACGTGCCGCTTCTGCCCGGGGAGTTGGATTTTCCGGAGATACTGGGGCTGCGGGTGCCGTTGCCCACGCTGGTGCTGGATGACCTGGATGACGAGCTGTACACCGTGCCCGAGATGAAGCGCGCCGAGAGCATCCTGGCCGAGGTGTACGCCAAGGCCGGAGCGGCCGGGAATTTCAAGTGCTCCTACTATCCCGGCCCGCACAAGCTGGACGTGCCGATGCAGGAGGAGGCGTTCGGCTGGTTCGACCGCTGGCTCAAAGCCTGAGCGGCCCTGCCACAACCTTTCTGTTTGACTGAAACCTTGACCGAGTGAGGCAAGAGCATGAGAATAAAAACCATATCCCTGTTGCTTCCGGCTTTGTTGTGTCTATGCGTCTGTTCTTCCGGGGCCGAGGTTTTACCCTGGCGCTGGGTGTTTGTCGAGAGCGGCGATCTGGGGCGGCCCGCCGAGGTCCAGAGAATCAAACAGATCGTCACGACCGCGGGCCAGCACGGCCTCAACGGCATGGTCCTCACAGCCGGCTTCGACCAGTTGGACTTGCAGGGCGAGGACTATTTTAAGGGCCTGGCCGAGGTGAAAGCGACCTGCGAAAGCCAGGGAGTGGAAATCATCCCCCTGGTATTCTCGGTCGGCTACGGCAGCACTCTCGCCCAGGACCCCAACCTGGCCGCCGGTCTGCCTGTGCGGGACCAGTTGTTCGTGGCCGGAGAGACAGAGGCGCATATTGTTTCCGACGAGCCGGTGGGGCTGGTCAACGGCGGTTTCGAGGAGCTGAAGGACGGCAAAGTGGCCGGGTTCGTGCAACCGGACAGCCTGGACCGGGTGATAAGCCAGGACTCTTCGGATTTCAAGGAAGGCAAGGTCTCGCTTTGCTTCCGGAATTTCGCCGGGTTCGGCGAACGGCCGGCCATGCTGAAACAGAAAGTGAAAGTGAAACCCTGGCGCTGCTATGTGGTCAGCTGCTGGGTCAAGACTGACCGGCTGGCTCCTGGACGGTGCTTCAGCATGCAGGCGCTGGGCAAGGACAGGATGGTCGGGGAGTACATCCCCCGCTGGGGCGACACCAACGACTGGACCCGGCTGGCGCTGGGTTTCAACAGCTGGGGCAATGACGAGATCGAGATTTCGGTCGGCACTCCGGGGGCCAAAGAGGGCCGGTTCTGGATCGACGGGCTGGAGATCGAGGAAGTGGGTCTGGTCAACGTGCTGCGCCGTCCCGGGGCCCCGCTCACGGTCAGCAGCGAGGCCGCGGCCACTGTCTACGAGGAGGGGCGGGACTACCTGCATGTCGAGGACCCGCAAATGGACCAGCGCTTCGAGCATGACGGCCCGCCGATCAAGCTCGCTCCGCAGTCGCGGATAACGCCGGGCGAACGCCTGCGGGTCAGCTACTATCACGGGTCCCGCTCGGTGCCGGGCAAAGAGCAGATTACCACCTGCCCGTCCGAGGAAAAAGTCTATGAAATATGGGCCGGCCAGGCCAGACTGATGGCAAAGTACGTAGGCGCGAAGAAATTTTTCCTGGATATGGATGAAATCAGGGCCGGCGGCACCTGCAAGGCCTGCACCGACCGGGGCCTGAGCCTGGGCGAGATGCTCGGCGATTGCATCACCCGGCAATACAAGCTGCTCACCGAGGCCAACCCTGGGGCCGAGGTTTTCATCTGGAGCGACATGCTGGACCCCAACCATAACGCCGGAGACAGTTACGAAGGTAAAAATTACTATTTCCTGGCCTCCGGACTGTATACCGGGAGCTGGGAATACGTGCCGAGCGAGCTGGCGATAGTGTGCTGGTGGGACGAGATAAAAGAAAAGAGCCTGGCCCACTTTTCCGGCCTGGGCCACCGGACAGTCGCCGCCGCCTACTACGATGCCGACAACCTGGACAACACCCGGGCCTGGCTCAAGGCCATGAAAAACGTACCGGGCGCCTCCGGGATCATGTACACGACCTGGGAGCAGAAATACGACCTGCTGGCCGATTTCGGCGACCTGGTGAGCGGCAGGCACTGAATTCAGGGAGAGGGTTGGCGCACAGGCCGGAATCGATGAAAAAGCCGCTGAGAATTGCTCTCAGCGGCTTTGTTTTTCGGACTGGGCTGTCGCAATCCGGGATCGCGGGCTATCCGTATAATCCTTCTTTACGGCCGGGCGGCCGGATCGGGGGCAGCGGTATCGAGAAAGCTAAACCATGTCTTACAGCCTCGCGGATGCATTCCGCTGGCGATGTCACAAGGCTCGGAAACCGGGCAGGCTTGACATTGCGAGGGATTGACATACCAAAGAGTTATAAGCTATATTAAAGAAAATCAGGTCGCTGGTGGCTCGTTCAAAGCATACTATAGATAAGCTCTCGGAGATCAAAACAAAGGGAATGAAAAACGCCATGACCGAGTCACTGGATACTGCCATTCTGCTCCAGCGCATCGAGGAATTGGAAAAAGAACTTTCCTGCCTGAGGAAACGCCAGGAACCAGCCCACTCGGATGAGTGCAAACCGAATTCATTCCTGCAGGACATCCGGGACACCTCAGCCTTGCTGGAAGCCGCCCCTGTCGCCGTAATGGTGCACGACCTCCAGGGCCGTTGCCTGTACTTCAACAGACGGACTCTGGAATACTATGGCTACAGCGAGCGAGAGTTCTCCTCTCTCAGATTGAGCGATCTGAACACAACCGATAACGCCAGTCTATGCGAATCAAGGTTGAAAACGGTCCGGGAACAGGGAGAAACCGCTTTCGAAATCAACCATCACCGCAAGGACGGGTCTATCCTGCCGCTGTTCATCAACGCCAAGCGGGTTGAGTGGGGTGAGAAAGAAGCCATCCTCTGCCTGGCCGTGGATATCACCGAACGCAAGCGGGAGGATGAGGCGCTGGAAAAGCGCATGCGGGCGTTGATTCAACCCACGGACAGCCTGGAGGGCATTACACTTGAGGACCTGTTCGACATCAAAGACCTTCAATATCTCCAGGACACTTTCGCTGAGGCGACCGGAGTGGCGGCGCTCATCACCCACCCCGACGGGACCCCAATAACCAAGCCGGGCAATTTCTGCCGTCTCTGCTCCGAAACCATCCGCCGGAGCGAGGTCGGGCGCGCCAAGTGCATGCATTCCGATTCCATGCTCGGCCGTGACTGCGTGAAAGTCCCGACTGTCCGTCCCTGCCTGAGCGCTGGGCTCTGGGGCGCCGGCGCCGGCATCTCGGTCGGCGGCAGGCACCTCGCCAATTTCCTGATCGGCCAGGTCCGCGACGGGAGCCAGACCGACGAGCAAATGCGGGAGTACGCCCGGCTGCTCGAGGTCGATGAGGAGCAGTTTGTCGAGGCTTTCCACGAAGTGCCTGTCATGTCTCAAAGTCAGTTCAAGAAAGTCACGCTGGCCCTGTTCACCCTCGCCAGCCAGTTGTCGAAACACGCCTACCAGAATGTGCTTCAGGCCAGGTTCATTAACGAGCGCAAGCGAGCCGAACAGGCGCTGCGCGAGAGCGAGGAAAGATACAGGCTCCTGATCGAAAGCCAGCAGGACCTGATCGTGAAGATAGATCTGGAAGGGCGTTTCCTTTATGTGAATCCTGCTTTCTGCAAGCTGTTCGGCCAGAAGCCGGAGGAGTTGATCGGCGCCGCCTACAAGCCACTTGTGCACCCCGACGATTTGCAACAGATGGAAGATAATCTGCCCTCTTCCCTCCACCAGGGCAGTTTTGAGGCAAGGGCCAGGACAGTGGACGGCTGGCGCTGGCTGAGCTGGACGACCAAGGCGATCCAGGATGAGACTGGCAAAATCACGAGCCTCATCGGCACCGGCCGCGACATTACCGAACGCATGCAAGCCCTGGAGGCGATCAAGCTGAACGAGGCCCGGCTGGAAAGCCTGTTGCGGATCAACCAGTATCCGGCTGAAAGCCTCCCGGGCCTGCTGGATTTTGCCCTCGACGAGGCGATCGCCCTGACCGGCAGCCAGACCGGGTATATATATTTCTATGACGAGGCCAGGAACGAATTCAGCCTGAACACCTGGGCCGGTGGAGCCGGGCAGCAGACAAGTGCGGCCGAGCCCCGGCTCTTCGGCCAGATGATCGAGACCGGCCTGCTCAACCGTGTGGTGCAGCAGAGACAAGCCCTCGTGCTGAACAACAACGGCGCACCGGGCCTTGCAGTCTCAGAAGGATTCAATGCCCCCGGCCGCCTGCACAATTTTCTGGCGATTCCGGTTATCAGCGAAGGGCGAATCGCAGCCGTGGTCGGTGTGGCCGACAAGCAGAACGATTACGACGATTCGGATATCCGCCAGCTTACACTGATGATGGATGCAGTCTGGAAAATTGTCCTGCGCAAGCAGGCCGAGCAGGAAAAGGAGAAGTTGCAGGTACAGCTGGCCCAGGCCCAGAAAATGGAATCCATCGGGCGGCTTGCCGGTGGAGTGGCCCATGATTTCAACAACATGCTCCTGGTGATTCTCGGGCATACGGAGCTGGCCTTGACCCAGGTGGCCCCGGACCAGCCGCTCCACGGCGAGCTGCATGAAATCCTGAAAGCCGCCGAGCGCTCATCCGCTTTGACCCAGCAGTTGCTGGCCTTCGCCCGCAAGCAGACTGTCACCCCGAGGATCCTCGACCTGAACGAGACGGTAAAAGGCGTGCTGAACATGCTGAAACGCCTGATCGGCGAGGATGTGGATCTGGTTTGGGTCCCGGGCAAAGAGCTCTGGCCCGTGAGATTCGACCCTTCCCAGATCGACCAGATACTGGCCAACCTGTGCATCAACGCACGGGATGCCATCGCGGACACTGGCCGGATAGTTATCGAAGCCAAGAATGTGACCCTGGACGAACTCTACTGCGCGGGCCATTCTGGCTATACCCCGGGAGATTATGTATGTCTGTCGGTGAGTGACAACGGTCGCGGTATGAGCCGGGAAACCATGAAAAACCTGTTCGAACCGTTCTTCACCACCAAGGAGGTGGGTAAAGGCACCGGCCTCGGGCTGGCCACCGTTTACGGCATCGTGAATCAGAACAACAGTTTTATCAATGTCTACAGCGAGCCGGGCCAGGGTACGACTTTCAACATCTATATGGCCAGGCACTTCGGTGAAATCAGGATCAAGCCGGAGGAAAGCCCGGCGGCGGCCGAGCCCCCCGGCGACCGCACAATCCTTTTGGTGGAGGACGAGCCAGCCATCCTGAACCTGACCACGACCATGCTCGAACGCCTGGGGTACACGGTTCTGGCAGTCTCCAGCCCAGCCGCGGCCATCAATCTGGCGAAGCACTACACCGGCGGGATACACCTGCTGATGACCGACGTTGTCATGCCCGGGATGAACGGCCGGGACCTGGTAAAACACCTTTCCCCCATCTATCCAGACCTCAAACATCTTTTCATGTCTGGTTACACGGCCAACGTGATCGCCCATCACGGCGTACTGGACAGGGGGGTTCATTTTCTCCAGAAGCCTTTCTCGATGAGAGAACTGGCCGCCAAGGTCCGGGAAACTCTGGAAGAGGCAGATTAAAAAATTGGAACAGTTTCTTCCAGTCTGAGGTATGCCCAAGATACGCACACGGTTTTCCGTTGCCCTCCAATCCTACATCGCTTGTTCAATTATAATCGGATATAATTATCCGCAGGGTTGACGGATGGCGCTTTTATTTTGACAACGCTTTTTGAACCACCTATATTATGTAATCAATGATCGATAAGTTGCCTTTTCGGTTTTTTCGAATTGTTTTTCATCCATCAATCTGGGACAGGTCGATTTGAATGTACAAAGGTGAAAAGATTCTGGCGGTGATGGGCTGCCTCAACGAGGCGGGCAAGATCGGAAACAGCGTGCGCAAGGTGCCGCTGAACATAGTGGACGAGGTGGTGGTGGTGGATGACGGGTCCACGGACAACACCGCGGCCGAGGCCGCCGAGGCCGGGGCCACCGTGGTCCGGCACGCGGTGAACATGGGGGCCGGCGCGGCCTACCGCACCGGCTTTTTCTATGGCCTGGAAAAGGGGTTCTCGATCATAGTCGAACTGGCCGGCGATGACCAGGACGAGCCGGCCGAGGTCACGCGCTTCCTCGAGAAGATCGTGGACCAGGGCTACGACTATGTCCACGGCTCGCGCTGGATGAAAGGCGGCAAGAGGGTCAACCACCCGCTGTTCCGCAGCCTGTTCACCCAGGTGTATTCCTGGATTTTCAGCGCGCTGATGTTCCGGAAGATCACCGACGGGACCAACGGCTACCGCGTGTTCCGCGCCTCGATCCTGAAAGACCCCCGGATCAATCTGAAGCAGGACTGGCTAAACCGCTATGAGCTGGAGCCGTATTTCTATTACATGGTTCTCTCTCTGGGCTACAAGGCCACCGAGGTCCCGGTGACCAAGTACTACCCCAAGGAACGCCAGCTGGGCTACACCAAAATGGTGCCGTTCAAGGGCTGGTGGAGTATTCTCAGACCGTTGTTTTACCTGCGGTTCGGGCTGAAAAAATAAAGCGTTTCCCCTCCCATTGCCCGACCTCTCAGGCATGGAAATTGCTATTTTGCCTGAGGTCAAGTCTATGTCGGCCGCACAGCCCGTACAGTAATGGGCTGTGGATCGATCCGGCCGTCCGTGCCTTTTCCACTCAATCCGTCGGGAATTCCTGTCAAGATGAGCCAGAAGACTGAATCCGGTAAAAAAATCCTGAACGTAGGCGTGATCGGCCTCGGGCACTGGGGGCCGAATGTGGCGCGCAACCTTGCCAACCACCCGCGGGCGTCGCTCAAGTATGTCTGCGACACCAACGAGAAAGCTTTCCGCAAGGTCCAGTCCCTGCCGCTGGGTGACTGCCGTTTCGTGACCGACCCGGCCGAGGTCTTCGCCGATCGTGCCGTGCAGGCGGTGGCCATTGTCACCCCCTCCTCCACCCATTACGACCTGACCCGGCAGGCCCTCCTGGCCGGCAAGCACGTGCTGTGCGAAAAGCCTTTCACCCTGTTGACCGAACAGGGCGAGGAGCTGTGCCGTCTGGCCGCCGAGCGCCGCAAGAAGATCATGGTCGGGTTCACTTTCCTGTACAACAACGCCGTGCGCAAGCTCAAGACCCTGGGCGACTCCAAGACCGTCGGCAAGCTCTACTACCTGACCTCCAACCGCTCGCACATGGGCCTGGTGCGCCAGGATGTGGACGTGATCTGGGACCTCGCCCCGCACGACATCTCCATTTTCAACTACATCCTGGGCGCGGTGCCGGAAAAGGTGGCCGCCACCGGAGCCATGCCCCTGTCGGGCAACCGCTGCGATGTGGCGTTCCTGACCCTCTACTATCCGGGCGGTGTGATCGGCCACATTTACCTGAGCTGGCTCGACTCCAACAAGGAGCGCCTGTTGCGCCTGATCGGCGACAAAGCCCGGGTGGATTTCGATGACCTGAACAACCTGGAGCCGGTGCGTATCTTCCGCAAAGGGATCGCCCTGAACGGCGACGCGGAGCCGGATTTCGGTGCGTTCCGCTTTCTGCTGCGCGACGGTGACATAATCAGCCCCAAGATCAAGATGGCCGAACCGCTGGGCCAGATGATCGACTGCTTCGTGAGCAGTATCCTGGACGGGAAAAAGATCATGACCGACGGGCGTTTCGCGGTGGATATCACCCGCACCCTGCTCGCGGCGCAGGAATCCCTGAAAAACAACGGACTGCAGCAACCGGTAAAGTGAGGCCTGGCCAATGGGAGAACCACGCGTAGGGCAGTTCTGCACCATCGCCCCGGATGTCATCTTCGGTGAGAACGTGATAGTCCACGGCCATGCCAACCTCTACGGCTGCCGGATCGGCGACGGCACCAAGATCGGCGCCTTTGTCGAGATCCAGCGCGATGTTACAGTGGGCAAGCGGGTCCGCGTGCAGACCCACACCTTCATCTGCTCCAACGTGATCATCGAGGATGACGTGTTCGTGGGGCATAACGTGAATTTCATCAACGACCGCTACCCCACCTCACCCAAAGCGGCGGACGGCACCTGGACCGTGGAGAACACCGTGGTGCGCCGCGGGGCCAGCCTGGGCACCGGCTCGGTGATCCTCTGCGGCATCGAGATCGGCGAGGGCGCGGTGGTGGGCGCGGGCAGCGTGGTGACAAAGAATGTTCCCCCCCATACGGTCGTGGCCGGGGTCCCGGCCCGTGTAATCCGCCAGATCAGCCCGGAGGACCGTTGGCTGGGCGGCCAACCCGTTGAGGAGTTGAGGAAAAATGAGTGACACAGTGCCGTTTGTCGACCTGAAGCTCAACTACCTTCTGCACCGGGAAAAGTTCGACCGGGCCATGCTGGAGGTCTGCGAGGCCGGCAGCTACATCCTGGGCCCGCAGGTGAGCCGTTTCGAGAAGAATTTCGCCGCCTTCATCGGCTCGGCCGAGGCGATCGGCGTGGCCACGGGCACGGATGCCCTCTGCCTGTCCTGCCGCGCCTTGGGCATCGGCCCCGGGGATGAGGTCCTGATCCCGGCCAACACTTTCATCGCCACAGCCCTGGCGGTCTCTGAGCTGGGGGCGCGCGTGGTCCCGGTGGACTGCGACCCGGATTCTTTCCTGATCGATCTCGACCAGGCCAGGACGAAGTTGACCGCCCGCACCAAGGCCATCATCCCAGTGCACCTGTACGGCCAGTGCCTGGACATGGACCGCGTGATCGCCTTTGCCAGCGAGAACGGCCTTCTGCTGGTGGAGGACGCCTGCCAGAGCCACGGCGCGCGCTGGGCTGGTCGCTGCAGCGGCAGTTTCGGCGCGGCGGGCTGCTACAGTTTTTACCCGGCCAAGAACCTGGGCGGCTTCGGCGACGGCGGCATGATCGTGACCGATGACCGGGGCCTGGCCGACCGGCTGCGCCTTCTGCGCAACTACGGCTCGGTGAAAAAATACATCCACGAGTCGATCGGCCTGAACAGCCGCCTGGACTCGCTCCAGGCCGCTGTGCTGGACACCAAGCTGCCGCTTCTGAACAGCTGGAACCGCGCCCGTTTCGAGGCCGCCCTGCGCTACGCCAAGGGCCTGGAGGGTGTGCCGGGGGTCAAGGCCCCCGTGTTCGACCACAACGCCCCGGAGAGCCACGTGTTCCACCTGTTCGTGATCCAGTGCGAGCGCCGTGACGAGTTGGGCGAGCACCTCAGCCGCAGCGGAATCCAGTGGGGCATCCACTACCCTGTGCCGATCCACCTTCACAAAGCCTACTCCGACCTGGGCCTGGGTGAGGGCAGCTACCCGGTGGCCGAGCGTCTGGCCGGGCGGATACTCTCGCTGCCGATGTTCCCGGAGATCACCCCGGAGCAGGTGGACCGGGTTACAGCCGCGGTGAGGGAATTCTACAAGGCTTGAGCCGAAACGAAATCATATCCTGACAATCGAAGGGCCGCCCTTTCGGGCGGTCCTTTTTTTTGGCGGAACGCCGCAAAGCATGGGGATTATTCTGTTGACTTCCGGCGGATTCCAATTTATTATGAGCATATGCTCATAAGGAGGTACGTCTGCCCCGTCCTTGCTGCCGCAGAATGATCGACCGGATGCCCGGCTGCAGATTGTTCAAGCCCGCCGGCACCCCTACCTCCGCACTGGAGGAGGTGATTCTGTCCGTGGATGAACTGGAGGCCCTCCGTCTGGCCGATTATGAGGGGTTGTACCAGGAAAGCGCCGCAGCGCGGATGAATGTCTCACGCCAGACTTTCGGGCGTATAATCCAATCGGCGCGGCGCAAGGTGGCCTCGGCCCTGGTTGAGGCCAAGGCGCTGCGCATCGAGGGAGGGACTTTTGAGATGCCTGACCAGAGGACTTTTACCTGCCTGGACTGCAATCATGCCTGGTCCGTATCCTGGTGCACCGGACGGCCGCCCCTCTGCCCGTCCTGCGGAGGAGTCAACCTTCACCGCACGGACGGAAACGGCGGAGCGGGCCGCGGGCACGGACAGCGCCGCCGCTGCCTGCGGGGGCGTCACGGGCGGAGCGCCGGAATCGGACAGGGAACGGAAAACAACTGAACAATAGAGGGACAACGGAATGAGAATCGCCGTACCATCGAACGACGGGGTCGGGATTTCCCCGCATTTCGGCCGCTGCGCCTGCTTTGTGGTGTTCGAGGTGGAAGAGGGCCGGATCAAGTCCAGCCGGGTGATGCAGAACGGTTTCACCGCTCACGCCCGGGGCGAATGCGACAACCCCGAGGGAGAGCACGGGCATGGGCATGAGCACGCACCCGGGCACTCGCACCACTCCCATGCGAGCATCCTGGAGGCCCTGGCCGGCTGCGAAGCCGTGATATGCGGCGGCATGGGCATGCGCGCGGCGCAGGACCTGGCCGCCAACGGCATCCAGGCCATCCCCACGCCGTTCCAGGGCACGGCCGAGGAGGCGGTGCTGGCCCTTCTGGCCGGGAGCCTGCCCAAAGGCGGCGGTTTCTGCGGCTGCCACAGTTGAAAGATTTCTCTATCGATACAACGCCCCCGGCTGAGGATTCAGCCGGGGGCGTTCAGTTGTCACCACCTTCTCATATCCGCAGCCCGGACATCAGCTCGATATCCAAGGGCTGACCCGTATCAGGGGCAGCTTTCCGTATCGGAGTTTCCGGTCTGGCCGCCGGTCGATGAGGTGACGGACCCGCTTGCCTCAACACTTGTAGGACAAGGGAAAGTATGGTCCATCACGTTGTGATGCGCCAGCCCGTCCGAATAGGGGACAGTCGCAGAAAAAGCCAACGACCCGTTCTCCCACATCCTGAGCCGGTGCGTGATGGTCGCCCCGTCGGTGTACGCCCCGTTGTTGGTCTCGACAGTGGCCGATACGACATATGGATTGTGGTAGAGATCGATCGTGACCCATGAGTTGGGCGGAAGCGCCGCCAACTGGATTGAGCTTTCCTTCTTCTTCTGCCCGGATGCCGCCAGGCTCTCCATCTCCTCGATTTCTTTCAGGCTCACCGCATCCCCGGCGTAGGCTTCCTTCATCTGGTCCAGGCTGCTGAAACTGTACAGCACGCCGTCTTCCAGCTTGCTCTTGCCGTCCCACGGCACGGGCAGCACTTCTTTCTGCACCATGACCCCGTTATTGTCCAGATACTTCCAGGTGAAAGTCTCCGGCACGGAGGCCAGCTCGGAGGAAGATGTGGTCAGCAGGTTGGAGCTGCTTTCCTTGCAGCCAACCAGCAGGACAACGACCAGCAGCAGGACGGATAAAGCGGCCATTCTCAACATGGCGGTTTCTCCCATCATAAGTGTAGGGTTTAAGAACCATGCAGGAAAAGCCAAATCAGATCATGGCAGACTCCTTTCACCAGGATCCAACACCGAGCGGGATAATCATTTTTCCATATTTGTATGGCCTTTCAATTGATTCTACACAACTTGCCGTTCTTAGTCGATTTAATCCAGTTTCCGTACATTTGGCATTGTCACTCTATTAACTAATTAACATTCTTTTCATTTTAGACACTTTTAACTCGTTTATCTTGTTTTTACTATTTTGATATTAGTATATATCAATTATCCGCGTTTGTCAATACACAATCATTTTAATCTTGATCGCCATAGCGCGAGAGCCCCCGGCCGTTTGCACAGCCGGGGGCTCTCGCGCTCCAAAGTTTAACGGCAGCCAGTTTCTATTCGGCATGCCGCCGAGGTGGCAGTCAGCGCACCTGCCCAAGGGGCTTTCCATTCAAATCCACCACTTAATTCATCTCTGCAACTGTCCCAGGAACATCAGGATGTCCTCGCCGGTGAAAGCGTTGTCCCCGCTCCAGTCCGCGCGCGGGTCGCCATGCGCGCCCCAGCGCAGAAGGGTGAGCAGGTCGAACATGTCCACCCGGCCGTCCCGGTTGAGGTCTGCTTCCAGTGAATCCGACAGCGGCAGCGGAGTCAGCGCCTGAAGCAGGGCGTTGCATTGGCTCTTCCCGGACCGGTCCAGCCATTCCGGGTGGCGCGCCTGCATCTGTTCCAGGAAACGGAGCGCGCCACGCAGCGAGTTGCGGCTCATGCTCTGGCCGGAGGGTGTGCTCAGCGCCCGGTTCTCGCGGAACAGGAAGAACAGGAAATATTCGGCATCCTGGCTGTCCACTTTCGAGTCAAAGTTGAAATCCAGGTCCTCGCGGTACAGCCCGGCCGGGGCGCTGT
>JAJFUG010000139.1 GCA_021372515.1 bacterium | reverse complement strand
CCAGCGCCCGCATGAGGCGCTCGGAATGCAGGCCCCGGCGAACCTGTACTACCGGTCTCAACGCCAGTTGCCGGAGAAACCCCGGCCTATGGAATATCCAGGTCACTTTGACCTGGCCTTTGTCAATCACAACGGTTGCATCTTCCGACAAGGTAAAAGTGTGTACATCACTTGCCTGCTCAAAGGAGAAACTGTCGGCCTCGAAGAAATAGACAACGGTATCTTCGATGTTTATTATGGTCCCTTGAAACTCGGTCTGTTCAAAGAACGTATTCTCTCAAAAAACGATCACTACGTACGGTTACTCCACTTGTAACCTATGTCCTTGAACATTTTTGTAACCCATGTCCCTGACCCGTACAATGCCATCCAGCGAGAACCGGCTGTAACTGGTGGGAATCAGGATCGTATCCGCCGCCCAGACCGCGTTGCCGGTCAGCGCGCCCAGCGAGGGCGGACAATCCAGCAGGCAGTAGTCGAAATCCCCGGCCAGCGGAGCCAGTTGCTTCTGCAGGATTCTCTCGCGCTACTTGCGCCGAACGGTGGAAACCCTCCGGAATGCACGATGCACGGAGTGTATAATGTTTAATTATTATACATTTGTCAGGAGTGTGTATAAATAACATACACACGATTTTCCCGCCTTATCCCTATTCCCTCATTTTATCGCTTGCCAAACAACATGTTAGTCAAGGCACTCCGTTCCCCGCTCAATGGCACCTTTCTTGTTATTTACGGAAACATAGAGGGATAAAAAACAACGGCTTAAAGTTCCAGAGCCGCTCTCCTGAGACTGCGGTCCATCGTTCATGCCGGACTGTCCCGGTGATCCAACAACGTATAGAACACCAAGAACATGGAGGCGCCTATAACGTGTAAGAGTGTGTGATTTTTTTTGAAATAATCAGTGGATTTCTTTGGAGGAAACTATGATCAGTACTCGAGTAATATCTTTGGGTTGGCGATATTGTGGCGCGCTGGCTTTGGTAATGCTGCTCTTTGCGGTTGAAGCGCCGGCCCAGCTCAACACCTCCAAGGTGGAGGGCTATGTCCGGGACAAGGATACCGGCAAGCCGGTAGCCGGCGCCCAGGTGACGGTGGACGGCACCCGGCTGGGGAATGTCAGCAATGCCGACGGATACTATTTCATCCTCAACGTCCCACCCGGCAACCGCAGCCTGACCGCCGCCTTCACCGGCTATCAGAAAACCACGATCTCCGGTAATCTGATCCTGGCCGGCCAGACAGTGACTGTCAATTTCAGCCTCAGTTCCACGGTCGTGGAGCTGCAGGGGATAACCATCGAGGGGCAGGCGGAGGTCCTGGTGCCCAGGGACAACACGGTCTCGAAGCAGCGCCTGACCGCGGAAAAACTGCAGGAAACCCCGGCCACGAAGCTGGAAGACATGCTGGTCCTCGAAGCCGGCGTGCAGGTTGGCGGGGATGGCAGCATGGCCCGGGGCCTTCGTATCCGCGGCGGCCGTCTGGGTGAGGAGGCCATGGTGGTGGACGGCGTGACCGTGCGCAACTACACGGCCGACCCGTTCAAAAGCGGCCTGGGCTGGGTCTGGGAGCAGGAGGAAGGCTCGTTGGCCGAGGACGCCACTCCGCTCGATTTCTCCACCGGCGCGGTGGAAGAGGTGGACATCCTCACCGGCGGGTTCCAGGCAGAGTACGGCAACGCCCAGTCCGGTATCGTCAACATCGTGACCAAGGAAGGCACCTCGGACTGGAAAGGCAACGCGCGTTTCACCTCCGACGGGTTGAATCCGCGCACCGCCGACTATGGCTACAACCAGTTGCAGGCCGGCCTCGGCGGCCCGGTGCCGATGCTGCCCAATGCGTATCTGCAATTCAACGGCGAGCTGCAGGGTGTGGCCGACAGAACCCCGACTCACGCCGATGAGGGCTTCCGCGGGGTGAACCAGACCTTCGTCGACCGCCTCAACGAATCGGTGCGCAACGACATCGTCCTGGGCAACATGCTTCCCGTGTTCTCCCTCGATGAATTCAGGAAAGGGGCCGAGTATTACAGCGGCAAGACCGGCAAGAGCGCCTCTCTTTTCAGCCCGGGCAACCCGGTGCGCATACCGGGCAACTGGTCCGACCGGACACTTGTGTCCGGCAAGCTGACCTACTATCCGCACAAGGGGCTGCAATTCCTGAGCACCTTCAACTTTTCCCGCAACCAGAACTCCTATCCGGACAACGATAACGGGAGCTATTTCCCCACCGGGATCGCATCGCAGTCCGATCTTCCGGACAGGACCTGGAGTGCGGCCAAGGGTGACTGGCAGGAGAACGGGCAATGGTATTGCTATATCCCCCAGGCCTTCGGCAGAAGGACCCGCACCTCGAACCTGATGCTGGGGGCGAACTGGGATTTCCTGAAAAGCACCGAGCGCAACGCCACGCTGCAGTTCCGCTACTCCAGAATGCGTGTGCAGGACATCACCAGCTCGAGCATTGCGGACAATTATGTCCGCTCCGACAACACCACTTTCATGGGCTGGTCCATGCACGACCTGCCCTTTGAGGTCGAGACCATCCCCCAGGAAGAAGTCGATTTCATAAGGCGAGTCAACGACCAGGTCATCACCTATAAGAAAAGCGTCACCAACCTGCCCCTGGAGGGAAGCCAGGAGGCGAGACTGTACTATTCCGACGGGTTGGGGCCCTGGCACACTCAATATCTTTTCGAGACGCCTTTCAACGCCACCGACCAGCAGGACCTCTACTGGTTGAGCTATTTCTACCAGCGGGAATGGCAGAACAACTACAAGGCGGATGTCGATTTCCAGCTCAACCGCCGGAACCGCGCCAAGGTAGGGTTCCAGTACACCGATTTCAGCAACGACATGTTCGAGCTGCACAACATGAGCCGCCGTCGCGATATCGGCAACGAGTTCGAGTACAAACCCAACATGATGGCGTTCTATGCTCAGAACCGGACCGACCTGGGTGATTTCGTTTTCGATTACGGCATCCGCTACGACTCGTTCGACCCGGTGGATAACTGGGGTTTCCGCAACGGGGACCAGTGGGCCGAGAATTACTTCGTCAAGACCATCGACGAGTGGTCACCGCGTTTCGATGTCGGCTTCCCGGTGACCGACAAGACCCAGCTCAGGTTCTCCTACGGCGTGTTCACCCAGCTGCCCAGCCTGAGCTTCATTTTCAGCGGCGAGAACCCGGGCGGCCTGGATTTCTCCCGCACCGACTCATACGAGGCCGGTATCTCCTACCTGATCGGCAGCGACATAGTCTTTGACATCGTGGCCTACTACCGCGACGTAATGGGCAACGTGGCCGAAAAAGACTTTTTCCGCGATTACACGCAGTGGAGAACGGGCCGCAGGATCCGCGGGAACGTGACCGGTTTCACCAACCAGGACAACGGCAATATAAAGGGGATGGACCTGACCATCCGCAAGCGTTTCAGCAACAACTTCAGCTACAATCTCATGTACACCCTGGGTTTCTCCAGGACCACTGGCAGCCGTTACAATACGACCAGTTACTGGAGCCTGTTCATCGACCCGACCACCGGCGAGGAGTACCGTCCGCCGGATGAAATCCGCCCGATCGAGGGTGATGTGACTCATAAGCTGTCGGCCAACCTGAACTACGTTTTCCCGGAGGATTTCGACCCCGGCACTCTGGCCGGCGCCATCCTCA
Organism: bacterium; assembly: GCA_021372515.1. Classification (NCBI taxonomy): domain Bacteria; species bacterium. Next base: position 250 of record JAJFUG010000139.1, on the reverse strand, counting down.
GAAACGTCAGGCTCAACTCGGTCTTCACCCTGGAGAGCGGAGCGCCGGCTTACACCAGGCTCGGCTACGGTGGAGAAAACGCCCGCCGGAACCAGGCCGGGGATATGAGCTGGATGAGTTTCCGCAACGGCAAGCCGGTCGGCGGGATCAACTATTTCCGCGGCCGCTGGTCCTACAACCTCGACCTGCGCCTGTCCAAGACTTTCAGTCTCGGCGGCTCGCGGCGCGTCTCCCTGTTCGGGGAGGTTTT
>JAJFUG010000138.1 GCA_021372515.1 bacterium | reverse complement strand
GGATTGCCCGTGGGGCGCCCTGGACCCGCACACGGAACAGCCCCTCACGGCTGAACAGCAGCCAGCCGGCCAGGGACAGGCCCACGGTCTGAGGCGTGCTCAACAGGCCCATGAAATAGAGCGGCAGCGCGGCCAGGCCCGATATGCCCAACAGGCGCAGGCCCGGGCGCTCGCGGCGCGAGGCCCCGCGGGCCTCCAGACGCCGCAGGAGCGCGGCCAGCTCGGGGGGAAGGGCCACCGGCTCAGGCGGCTCAGGCGCTTTCGCGGACAAGGTACACATCGTACGGCTCCGAAACTGCGGCGCGCAGCACCCGGAAGAGCCGGAGCGACCACCAGAGGGTTTCAGTCACTATCAGAAGGCTGAGGGTCTGGCGCGGGAAACCCAGCGCCACACCCAGGGCCAGGACTAACAGGTAGACATCATGGGTCAGGCCGAATACCATATTACGCCCGTAGAACCATCTCTCGACCCGGCCCAGGATTCCGGCCGGGGGAACGGGCTTGCGCAGTGCGCCCGAGACCAGCAGCGAGTCCATCGCGGTCCAGTAGCAGACATTCGAGACCAGGGCGATGAAAGCCAGCAGCATGGCCTGGCTGGGGCTGCCTCCCGCGTGCTGGACCGCCAGGGCCGCCCCGGCGATCAGGGACCAGTCGCAGAGCCGGTCGGCGATGTTGTCCAGCCAGCCGCCGAACCAGCTACCCATGTTTTTCAGGCGGCTCAGCTCGCCGTCCACCCCGTCCAGCACCGAGAAAGCCTGGGCCAGCACGCCCCCGGCCAGAAGGTTCCCCGTGGCCATGAGCCAGGCCGCGGCCCCGGCCACAGCGCAGTTGAACAGGGTTACGTGGTTGGGTGTGACCGGCAGAGCACAGATCTGCCGTGTGATCCAGCCGCTTATCTTGCGGTTGACCAGGCGGCTCACCACACCGTCGCGCGGCTTGGCCACCCTGGCCCAGAGACGGCGGCCCGCCTCGGCCAGGTCCTCCGGGTTGTCCACATCCTGCCACAGGCAGCCGGTCACCTCCACCGCGCGCATACGGCCGCGCTCGCACAGCACCCGGATGCCGTCGCTCAGGCTGTCCCCGCCGCAGGCCTGGGCAATCTCCAGGGCCTCGAACAGGGCGGGCGTGCAGAGGAACACCCCCGTGTCCACGGCGTCGAATTCTTCCAGCAGCTTGCCTATGCCGTTAATCCGGCCCTCCCCGTCCAGATGCACCAGGGTGGCGTCCTCCAGGTCGCGCACGCCCGCAATGTCGCGGTCCACGGCCAGAGCGCAGCCGTCCGGCGGCGCTCCCGCGGTGAGGAGGGTCTCGGCCAGCTTGGGCTCGAACAGGTGGTCGCTCATGCAGAGCAGGAAAGATTTTTCTCCCGCGAGCGCCTCGCGGGCGGCCAGGGCCGAAACCCCGTTGGCCCGCGTCCACTGGTCGTTGCGGACAAACCTCACCCGCGCCCGTCCCGCCAGAAGGTGGGTGAGGCTTGCCTCCAACTCCGGTGCGCGGTAGCCGGTCACGACCACGAACTCCTCTATCGTGCCGCAGGCGGACACGATCCGCTGGATCAGCGGCACGCCGCAGACCGGGATGAGGGTCTTGTGGCTTTTCTGTCCCGCTCCGTCGAACCGGCTGCCGCGGCCAGCGGCTATAATCAGGGCTTTCATGGGTTCTCCGCCGGGCTGTGGGTGAACCGCAGGTTCGCGGTGGCGCTCCAGGCTGTCCCGGCCAGGCGTCCGGCCTTCTCGGCCAGCTCGAGCGCCTCGGCCGGCGTGGAGCCGTTGCCGCACAGACTGTTGACCAGGAGCGAGGCCTTGAGGGCGAAAATCTCGCGCTGACGGACCACCACGCGGCCGAACGGGCCCCCGGTGCCGCCGGCGTCGTTCAGCGCCTTGAGGTAGCGCGCCATGTTGTCCACCAGGGACTGGAAACTTGCCAGGGCGGACTGGTAGTCCGCTGCCTGAGGCTGGGGCAGGGAGATTCCCTCTGCTGCAACGCGCCTGTCGGGCAATCCGGCTGCGCGGGCGCATTCGGTCAGGTGCACGGCCACGCGCTCGGCTGCCTCCGCAGCCAGGAGCGTTCGGTGTATCTGGACCAACTCATCGCGCAGCACATGCGCCGGGTCGCCGGCCAGCTCGACCTGTCCGGCCAGGGCCAGGACCAGGTTGAGCCTCTCCCTGCGCAGGGCGTCGGCCTGTGCGGCCAGGCGGTCGCGGTCGATTGTGAAATCCGGCGCGGACTGCGAGCCGGCCAGAGTGCACAGTGCGCGCAGGCCCCAGGCCGTGCGGCGGGTGTGCTCGGGCGCCTCGCGTATCTCCTCCAGGAAATCGTCCAGCGCCATTTCCTCTTTCTGCTCGCGGCCCTTGGTGCGGATAAGGGCCATGTCCAGGTCGGCCCGTGCGTCGCTCCAACGCTTGAGACTGGACGGTTCAGGCCGTCCGGCGGTGAGCAGCGCGGCGGTCAAATCTGCGGTGAGGGCCTCCAGACGGCCGCGCAGGGCGGTCTTGATCCCGGTGGCGGTTTCTTTGTTGCCCGCCAGTTCGAGCCGCCCGGCCAGGATGGCCAGACGGTTCACCGTGCGTTCCAGGGAGCGGTCCAGCACCCCGGCCAGGCACACCAGCTCATCCACTGCCGTCTCAGGCTTGAACCCCTTCAGGAGCGCGCCCCAGTCCGGCTCCAGCCCGGCGGCGCTCAGACGCTCGGCCAGGGAAAGGCGCAGCTCGGCACGCTCCGGGAAAATATTTATCAGATTATGCAGTAGGCTTTCCGGGTCCGCAGCCGGGCCGGCCAGGACGAAAGCCCGGCCCCGGCTGCTGAGCAGCAGGGGGCCTTCCGTACCGGGGGCAACCCGCGCCCGCTCGGCGCGTCCGGAGGTCGGGTTCCAGTCCTCCAGGCTGAGGCTCAACAGCAGAAGGCCCTCGTGGTCCCAGATTTTCAGTGTGTTGGAAACGTCATCCACTCCCAGGGCCAGCGGCCCGCCGCGGAAGCCGAGCACCCGCACCTGGCCGCAGAATTTGGCCGTGTCGGGGCCGCGCAGGCTGAAACTGCGTTTCAGGGAGCCGTCCACAGCGAGCAGCACTATGCGGCCGTTGAAACTGTCCCAGACGAAAATTGTCTGGATACCGTCTATATCGGGCGCAATAGAGAGGGTCTCCGGGAACTCGAACATGGGCTTGCCGCGCTCCGCTTCCGGCCCGCTGAACCGCCGCACGGTTTCCTCGACTTCCAGCCCCCGCGAGCCGATCCAGCCCAGGAACCCTCCCTGTGTGTCGAGCCGGGAAATGTGATGGTTGCCGCGCTCGCAGACCCACAGCTCGGGGCCGTTGTCCGTTTCCAGGGTTAATATGTCGGAGGGGTCGTCCAGCAGCCGGCCGGGGGCCGAGTGCTCGAATCGTCCCAGCTCTTTCCCGCTCTGCGGGTCGAGCCTCAGGACACGGTTGTTCCAGCGGTCGCAGACATACAGGCCGCCACTGGCCAGGGCCATGCCTCCGGCGCGGCCGAGCGTGCCGCCGGGCAGGCTCCAGAGCTTGCATCCGGTGGACAGCTCGAAGCAGCCCAGGCCCTCCTCGGCGGCCCCGGCGGCGAAGAACCGTCCGCCTGCCGGGTCGGTCAGGCCGCAGTCGGGACGCCAGGCGGGCCAGGCAGGGCGGGAAACATCCCGCAGCCATTGTGCGGCCAGGGGCCTGAACAGTTCGAGACCCTCTGCACCGGCTGGATTATCGAGGGCGGCTTTCAGGGCCGCGGCCGAAAAGGTCAGAGCGAGGCTGTCTTTCCATTCGGCCACGCTCAACACAGGAGCCGGTTCGGGTGTGGATGCGGCTTTCGCCGGGGCTACCTTCTTATGTTTTTGCTTTGCCATTTTCTTTTTCCCCGCTTTCAACTTCCGGGCTCAGCCCACGCTGATAATCTCGCGGCCGCGACGGCGCAGCGGCTCCAGGCAATCCGCTATCTCGGCGGCGTGGCCGAGCGAGGTGATGAGCACCAGGTCGAACTCCAGCCCGTCCAGCGCTCCGGGCCCGCACACCTCCAGGCCCAGCATGCGGCGTCCCTGGCGGCGGCTGTCGCTGTCCACCACGGCCAGCACGCGGTGGCCCATCTCAAGACAGAGCTGGCAGACCAGCTCGCCGGTCTCGGCCGCGCCGTAGAGCACGATCCCCAGGTCACGCCGCGCGCCGAAGCGCTCGGCCAGCAGCTCGCGGAACTCACGCTTGGCGTACTTGTACAGCCGCACGGTCTCGATGGTGCAGCGCCGCACCAGCTCCTCGCGCCGCGATTTTCCCGCGGCGGTCAGGTGATAGGTGGTGCTGCGGTGGTTCGCCCCGGCTTTCATCAGGTAGCCGCTTTCGACCAGGCGGCGGATGTAGTTGTTGACCATCGAGGGGGCCAGGCCCACCCGAGCGGCCATGCGGCTCTGGCTGATCGAGGGGTCATCCCCGATCTCGGCCAGGAGCATCATCTCCCGGACCAGGCTGCCGGGGAGCAGAAGGTCGAATTGATCGAGCATTTTTCATTCACCGAATGAATATTTTGGGTCCCTGTCACCGCCGGACACGCGGCCCGGAGGGAAAATTCAGCCCCTGAATTCGATCCGCTTGTGGGTCGGCTCCGGCTCCGGTTCCTGCATCTGGGCGGCGGGAGAGGCTTTTTCCAGACCTTCGGGCAGCCCGTTCCATTGGTTCTTCATCGCTTTGTCCCAGCTGTCTCGCAGGGTGCGCAGCTGCTCACTCACTTTCAGGACCGGCTCGACCTCTTTCTTCACGTTGGCGTTGACCAGCGTGTAGTGCATGAACTCGTAGATACGGAACAGGTTCGAGGCGATCTCGCCGCCTTTTTTGAAATCCAGGCTGGTCATCAGCTCGATGAAAATCCGCTGCGCTTTGATCAGATTGTTGTGCGCTTTTTCCAGGTTTTTCTGCTCGATGCCCTCCACGCCCAGGGTCATGAAGCGCAGGGCGCCGTCGTATAGCATCAGGATCAGCTTTTCCGGCTTGGCGCTCAACACCTGCATGGCCTGGTAATCCTTGATCTGTTTGTTGAAAGCCTGGCCATAGGCGTTGTTCTTCATCGTCTGACTCATCTTGAGAACACCTCTTTCGCGTATTGCGCGGGCCGGGGCATCCGCCGCCCTCGGTCCGGCGCAGTTCAGACAGCTTCGAGAAATTCCCCGTCGGGGCTGTCAGTGTGCTCCGCACTTCCGAAATCGAGGTTCGAGCCCACAGCCAGAGCAGCGCGCTCAGTCCGTTTGAGCAGAAAATCGGCAGTCTGGTAGAAACTGATGAAAAAGGCCCCGTACAGCCGGGCGGCATCCTCCAGCAGGCCGCGGTCCCGGGTGCGGTTCTCCAGTTGACGGCTGCCGCGCTGGAAAGCGAGCAGGCCGCCCTGGTTGGCGTGTTCCAGCAGCTCGAGCACGTCCTTGCGGTTGTAGACCTTCGCGTAAACATCCTCGATGCTGGCGAAATCCGCCTCCGGGTTGGGGCTCTGGCCCTGGTGGATCAGCCGGGCCAGCTCGAACCCGTCGTTGCACAGCGCGCAGAAAGTGGCAAGCTCCTCCACCGAGCGGCTGAGGAAATCGTAGACCGCCTGTTTCTCGCTGGCCGGGCGCGGCGAGTGGCAGCTCAGGATCATCTGCCGCACCGGGTGCGTGCGGCGGGCGTAGCGCCAGAAGACCTCATCCAGCGGAAGGTTGGTCACGCCGGCGAACCCCACGCCGCCCTCGGTGGCGTTGATCACCCGGCTGCCGGTCTCGGAGATTTCACGTTCGAGGTACTGACGGTAGGCCTCCAGGGCCTTGGAGGTGCGCACCGGACGGCCGAAGATGTCGGTGGCGTCCAGGTTGTTCTCGTTGACCATGCGGCGGTTGTGCATGTCCTGCAGCGTGCGGCCCTCGCCGATCTCGCGCAGCCAGCGGCGCTCCTGGTAGGTGCCGTGGGCGTAGTAGCGCAGGCCGGGGAACGACAGGTCCTGGCCGGTGAAAACGATCGGGTCGCAGCCCAGTCGGCGGGCCAGGTCGAAAGCCCCGGTGGAGATCGAGCCCCAGGCCTTGACCTTGCCGAAATCGCCCAGCACGGCGGCCAGGCGTTTCATCAGGGTCTCGTCGAAGCTCATGGTGAACCGGGGGCCCTGGAACTCGCTCACGATCCGCGGGTGGGTCATCGGCTCGGCCACCAAAGCCGCGCCGGTGCAGCCCAGGCCCTTGAGGTGGCGGAAATTGTTCTCGCCCGCGTCGCCGGCCAGCACCAGGTGCGGCTGCACCCCGGCGCGGTGGAGCGGGCCCAGCGAGGTGTCGACGCAGATCAGCACTGCGTGGCGCTCGAGCAGACGCAGAAGGTGGATATTACGGTCCAGGGAGGGGCCGGCCGAGATCACCACGGCCGGGATGCCCTTGAACCGCCCGAACAGGCGCTTGACCGGCGGGTCGCCGGCCAGGGCCAGGATGTTGTCCAGGGTGTTGGAAAAATAGCTGCGCACCGCGGCCACGTTGGTCAGAAAATTGCCGCCCACGGCGATGATCCACTTGCGGCAGAGGTCGTCCAGGCGGGTGAAATAGTCGCCGCACAGGCGCATCGAGGGGGCATGGGGCAGGATCATCACTCCCTCCAGCGAGGCCACGCGGAACACCTCGCCGAAATGGGCCGGGACCTGGTCCACGGTCTCACCCACGGCCCAGAAAATGTCATCGCGGCCGAAAAGATGGCGCAGGTCGCGCGCGGCCAGGGCGGCCTTGAAGATCGAAATCTGCGGTTCCACCACGAGTACATTCCCGGCGCCGTCCAGACGCTCGATCAGACGGTCCACGTGGTAGCCCAGCCCGAAACCGTAGACCAGGCAGGCGTTGGCGCTGTCGGTGAACTGAGCCTCGACCAGGCGCTCGGCCTCACGCAGCGGGTCCACCGCGCTGTGCAGGCTCCAGGGGCGCCCGCCGGCATCCAGAAGACGCAGCGAGGGCGCCCCCGAGGGGGTGACTGTCACCTCAGCCGCCGCCGGGAGTGCCTGGTTCACCTGGCGGGCCAGGTTCGGGCTGCGCCGCGCCAGGGCTTCCATATTTTGGCGAAAGATATCCATCCGGCCTTTCTCAGTCGTTCCGTTCGAGTTGTTCCAGTAACTGCCCGGCGTGTCCTTGCCAGCTTTCCAGGAATTCTCCCAGCTCGAATTCCAGGCTGTCGCACAACAGCACCACATCGCCCGTTTCCTGGGCCCGGGCAATCCCGCCCAGCAGCTCGTTGAACCCCTCGGTGCGCGGAGCCAGAGCGTCGACAGGCCAGCCCTCGGCGCTCAGCCAGCGGACAATGGGCGGCCAGGCGCTGGCCACGAGCTGCAATCCATCGATGGCTTTTTTCAGGTGCTCGTAGCCCTCGGCATCGCGCGCCCCGTGCAGTTCCTCCACGCAATCGGCGAGCTGGGCGGCGATCCGGGGGATGAACTCGATCATACTGCGCAGCGTGCTGCGGGCCAGATCGATCACTCTCTGAGTGGTGATATCGAGCCGCTGCATGTTCTCCAGCGGTCTGGCGGCGTCGGCCTTTTCCCTTTCCTGGTCCAGGCTGCGGCCGTCCAGGGTCATCGCCACGATCACCCTTTCGGGGCCCAGGTCCTGCTCGACCGAGCGGATCAACTCCGCCAGAGTCCCGGCCTGGAGGCTGCCGGCGTCCAGGCTGCGGCCGTCCAGAGTGAGTATAAGCATCAATTGCTCCTTTCGTTTTCAATCTCCGCGAGTCGATCCATCCCTGCTCCCGGGCCGGTCCTCAGCTGCTGGCCTTGGTGGCCGAGGCGCTGCCGGTGTACTGCGACAGCGAGTTCTGCTGCTCCTGGAGCTTGGAGATGGACGATTCCATGGCCGCGAACTGGTTGCGCAGTCGCGTCTCGTATTCGTCCAGACGGTCATTCATCGTGTCGATACGGTCCTGGAGGTTCACCATGTCGTCGTAGATCGTACCCTGGCCGTACTTGCCGCCCACCGAGATGCTCTGCGGGAGGAACCCGTTGATCCCGGTGCTCTGGCGCAGCGAGGTGTAGAGTTTCTGGGACGCACCGGCTTTCTGGTCGGCCTCCGGCCCGATGAAAGAGCCGCCGCTCAGGCCGAAACGGCTGGACAGACGGTCGGAGCCGGACTGAGCGGTAAGGTCGAGGATGCGCATGTAGGCGCTGCCGGTGGATTTCTCGCTCTTGAACTGGAGGTGCCCGGTCCCGTCGAAAGAGACCATGATGTCGGACAGGTCCTTGCGCTGCAGCTCGGTGGTGATGAGGCTGAGGATCGAGCTTTTGCTCTGGCTCCCCGCCGGGATGGTGATCGTGGCGCTGTTCGTGCCGTCATAGACCTCGAACGAGATGTCGTTCGCCAGGTCCGTGGCCTCGTCGAACCCGAGTGTGCCCTTGACCGAGGTCGAGGAGAGCGCGTTCTGGTTGAACAGGCGCGCCACCGAGACATCGTCGCTCGCCAGCGCGGCAGTCAGCTTTTCGTTGCTCTGCAGGGCGGCCTTGATCGTGTCCAGGTCGGTGGAGTCGGCCACCAGGACCCCGGTATAGTCTTTTGTCAGCGGGTTTCCGGCGTCGCCGCTGTTGATCCCCAGGTCGGACAGGCTCTGCAGGGTGCTGCCGTTTATCTGCACCCGCGAGCCGATGATGCTCTGGATCTGGTTGAGCAAAATCTTGAAATTACTCTCCTTGCGGATCGCCTCGCTCTTGTTCAGGCTTTCGTACTTATCCAGACGGTCGATCAGCTCGGTATAAGTCAGGCTGGAGCGCTCGGAATCGGAGACCGGCTCGAGGTATTTCTTGTCCTCGTCGCTGACCGCTTCGGGACTGAGCAGCTTGATGGTCTTGTTGTACTCGACGATGAACTGGGCGATGGCGTCGACGGCCTTTTCCGTGTCGCCCTCGACAGTGAGGGTGACCGTGTTGCTGGAGGTGCCCAGCAGCTCGTAGGTCATGCCCGAGGTTATGTCGTCGATGGTGTTGGTCTTGCGGGTGTAAACTATCCCGTCCACCTCGACCCTGGCTTCCTGACGGGCCTGGCCCACGTTGTTCTTGGCTTTGGGCGATTCGACGCTGCTGACCGACCCTTCCCCGGTGGCCCCTTGCAGCAGCCGCAGGACAGTCAACAGGTTGCTGGTGTCCGAGTTCGACCCGAGCTGGATGTTGTTGGCCGTGGTGTCGTCGGTGACTTTCTGGACCAGGGTGAAGCGCTTGGATTCGGGGTCGATCGAGGCGGTCACTCCGGCGGCGGAATTGTTGATCTTGTCGATCACATCCTCCAGGGTGTCCACCTGCGCATCGATCGAGAGCGAGATGCCGTTGATCGTAATTGTCCCCGAGGTGGGCCGGATGGCGAAACCGGCCTGGTCGAGCTCGGCCCCGGAGTCGATATGCCCGCCGTCCGAGCCGCCTGAAACCGCGGTGGAGCTGGCGGCATTGGTCAGTCCCAGGGTTTTGAGAATGTTGCTCTCGCCAGCCGCGCCGCTGTAGGAGCCGAAAGAGACCGTCCCGTCGGCGCCGTACTCGGAGGCCGTGGCGATGAAACGGTCGGTGCTGTCCTCGTAGTGCACCACCGTGTTCTGGCCGGCGCTGTTGATCCGGGCCACAACCTCGGCCAGGGTGATCCCGCTGTCGATATCTTCCTGGGTCAGGGTGAGAGTGGCGTCCCCGACCTTGAACGAGCCGGCGGTGATCGCCGCTGTCAGGCCGAAAGCCCCGGCGGCGTTGAGGTCGGCGATGGAGCGGTTGAGGCCCGCCGTACCACTGCCGTCCGGGTCCACGGCCAGGCTGGTGGCGAAGGACGAGCTGGTGATCCCGGCTACACCGTACAGCTCTGTGCGTGTGCTGTCGGAGATGGCCAGGTTCTGGCTGTTGTTGATCTGGATGCGGGCGGAGCCGGCGGAAAACACATTGCCCACGCTGGCCCCGAGCAGGGTGACCCCGTCGATAAGGTCGGTCACGCCGATGCCGCGGTAATCGTCCTTGGTCCCGCTGACCACACGCCGCTCATCGGCCGCGACCGAGCCGCGGCCGTAGAAATTGCCGATCATGGTGAAATCGCCGCTGTCCGTTGTGGCGTTGGTGCTGGTGGCGTTGTTGCCGCCCAGGCCGAGCAGCTTGGACAGGAATCCGTCCGTAGCCCCGGTCTGGCTGACAGTCACGTCACGGCCGCCCTCGTTGGCGATGATCTGGAGATATTTGGCCCCTCCGGAGCCGTCCACCACCTGGGCGGTCACATCCGGGGCGCTGAGATTGATGGCGTGGATCAGGTCGGCCAGGGTGTCGGAGCCACTGAGCGTGGAACCGTCCTCTTTGAGCACTGTCAGGTTGCCAGTGGCCCCGCCGGCGTCCGGGTCGAGCGTGAAACCGTCGAACTCGGTTATTCCGAGGTTGGCCAGGGTCATGGACATTACATCCCCGCCCGCGGCGGCCGCGGCCAGGTCCACCGTGCCGGTCAGGCTGCCGGCCCTGCCATTGGAGGAGACCACGAGCGCTGTGCCGGTGACCACATCCAGCGGGTCGAGCGCGGCCACCTGACGGGCCGAGCCCAGGGCGACGGTGGAGCCGGAGGACGCCGTGGCCCCGCTCTGGATCCCCAGGGCGGATTCGGCCACCGCGCCACTCACGCTAACATCCACCCCCACGTAGCCGCTGGCGATCTGGATCACCTTGCCGCCCAGGGACTGGTCGCGCACGAGCTGCACCTTGACCGCCGAGCCGGCCTGGTCGCGGATCGCCTGCATCATCTGTCCCACGGTGCTGCTGCCGCTAAGGCCGGTGATCGAGATCGGGTTGCGGGATCCGGAGGCGTCCAGGTCGAGCTTGAGGCTGAAATCCGAGCTTAGCCCGAGGTCGCTCAGGGTGGTGGAGTCGGTGACCGCCACCCCGCCGATCAGCCGTCCCGCACCGGGGGCGTTCAGGGCGGTTGTGCTGCCGAGCTGGTTGATCCCCACCGTGTTGGAGCCGATCAGGCTGGCCTGGCTGTAATAGCGGTTGCTGCTGACCGAGGCCTCCTGGGCCAGTTGAAGGACCTTGACCCGGTGGTTGGTCTTGGCCGTGCCCAGACTGGCCGTGGCGCGCACTATGCCGTCATCGCTGGACGCCACCGTGCGGGTGATGAAAGTTGAATCCAGGCGCAGGTTGAGGGCCTCATTCTGAAGGGCGAGCACCTGGGTGTTGACATCCCGGTAGGCGTCGCGCTTGATCGAAAGAAGGTCCTGCTCGTTCTTAAGCCGCGTTATCGGAACCTGTTTGGCCTCGATCATCTTGGAGATGATCGACTCGGTGTCGATCCCGGAGGCCAGACCGGAGATGCTTATGGGTGAAGCCATAGTTTGCCTTTCAGCCTTGACAGGCTGTGCCGGGGTGTATGCCGCGGGCGCGATGCGCCTGATGACCGGACGGCCCGGAAGGAGCAAGAGTTATGCCATGTATGACTTGATAAATGGGTAAATTATTGCCAAGCAATATTATATCTCGACAATTCATCCTGAGACGCGGTCTCCTGAAATCGGGTTTTCAGCTTTGTAAGGAATAATTTTCCGAAATCAAATAAATAACAATTTGATTGGCGGAAAAATAATCCGCATCCGGCCGTTTTCAACCCATCCTAATAATATCGGCAGGCACTCCACGGCACTTGAGTGCAGAACATTATGGCAGAGAATAAGTTGAGAGAATATTGTCAGACTGGGCGGACATCGCGGGTAAAGCTGTTTCATCGGCTCAGAGGATTGATCCGTGATCGGGAAGCGTTATCTTGAGTGAGGGATAACACAGGGAGAGAAAAATGGAGCAGAACGAGAAAACTTTACCCCGCTGGTGCGACCTGCGTTGCGCCCACGCCTCGTTCCCGGAGGACTACGGGCTGGACGGCGCCGGGAGCTGCCGCACTTTCGCCGGGCTGCACTGCGCCGTTTTGAACCGGATCGTGGCCAAGAACGCCCCCTGCGCCGCGCGCCTGGAACTGGGGGATAAGAAGTAAATCTGCGGGATTCAACCGTTGCGGCGGGCCATGACGAGATAACGCTCCGGGCGGTCCTCCACGGACATGACCTTGAACCCGGCCGAATGCAGGGTGTCGCGCAGCACCGGCTCCTCGGGCAGCATGTCCAGGGCCACCTCGCCGCTCATGGCGGCGTGGCAGACATTGAGCTGTTCCCGCCCGGCGGGATGGGCCAGGATCAGCCAGCCGCCGGGACGCAGCACGCGGCGGAACTCGGCCAGGCAGGCGCTTTTATCATCCAGGTGCGGGAACACCCGGAACAGCACCACCGCCTCGAACCACGACCCGGCCAGGGGCAGGCGGGCGGAGTCCGCCTGAACATAGCAGGCGCGCTCAAGGTGCTTGGCCCGCGCCTGGGCCAGCATCGCCCCCGAGATGTCGAAAGCGGTCACCTGGCCGGCCGGGCCCAGCACGCCCAGAAGCGCGGCGCTCACCTGGCCGCTGCCGCAGCCCACCTCCAGCACCCGCCAGC
>JAJFUG010000137.1 GCA_021372515.1 bacterium | reverse complement strand
CTGGCCCTGGACAGCCGGGGCGGACTCTGGTGTGTCACCTCCGATTCCCGTCCCTTTGCCGGCCGGCTTTCCCATTACGACGGGACACAGTGGCAGAGCTATCCCGTTCTGCGTGAGAACACTGTCGCCAGTCTCTCCGGCGGCATCGCGGTGGACCGGGAGGATAATGTCTGGGTCGGCACGCTTGGTTCGGGAGTGCTGCGTTTCGACGGTACGGGCTGGAGCCGTCTGGACACCCTGGACGGGCTGCCGGACGGTTATGTTTACGGCCTGAGCCTCGACTCAGGCGGCCGCCTCTGGGCCGGCACGATGAAGGGCGCGGCCCGAAGGGATGGTGCAAAGTGGACAACCTACACCCATCTGGATAGCCTGGCCGATGACTGGGTGGTCGCCCTCGTGCCGGATGGACAGGACCGGCTGATCGCCGGCACCCAGCGCGGGGTGAGCCTGTTCGACGGGAATCGCTGGACAACCCTGCCCACCCGGACCTACAGCACCACCGGCTACGATATAGCGGACGCCGTGATCCGGGACCGGCAGGGAAGGATCTGGACGAGCCTGCGGCGGGATGGGGCGGCGGCCTGGGATGGGAGCGCCTGGACCACCTACGGCCCGACCAGCTCGGCTTTCCCCTCCAGCCAGTCGACCTGCTTTGCCCTCGACTCCCTGGGGTTCCTCTGGTGCGGCACTGTCAACGGCCTCTGTCGCTTCGACGGCCGTCAGTGGCGCGCGTTCGACACGCGGGACGGTCTGCCGGACATGTTCATTGCGAACCTGCTCACCGACCGCGCGGGCAATCTCTGGATCAGCACCTATTACGGCGGGCTCAGCTTTCTGCCGGCAGCGGAAATCGCCTCGCTGCAGGAGACTCCACCGCTCAATCCGGACATCGATCTGAAATTTTACGACCGGGCGGACGGGCTGGCGGACAACACGGTGCTGTGTACGGCTATCGACAGCCAGGGCAACAGGTGGTTCGGCACACAGGACGGGATCAGCCGCTACGACGGCACAGGCTGGACCACTTTCCGGCCTGATTCCTCGCGGCGCAAGGACAACTACTGCCGCCGGATCGCGCTGGACACGGACGGCTCGCTCTGGTTTGTCTCGCTGGGCAGCGGAGTGCTCCGGTACGACGGGCACAGCTGGAGCCGGTTCACCACCGCGGACGGCCTGTTGTCCGACATGGTGAACGACATGTGTATCGATTCCAGGGGAGTCAAGTGGTTCGGCACCAACGACGGGTTGAGCCGCTATGATGGCGTGTCGTGGACTGGCTACACCACGGCGGAGGGTCTGCTCGACAACTCGGTCAACGCCCTGGCCGTGGACAGGGCGGGCGTGCTCTGGTGCGCGGTCTCGGGCGGAGTGAACCGTTACGACGGCGCGCAGTGGCAAGCGTTCCGCTCCGGCGAGGGGCCGCTCAATGATTGGGTAAATCGTGTTAGTTGCGACCGGAAAAATAATGTCTGGTTCGCCGGATCGAGTAAGGGGGTCTGCCGTTATGACGGGCAAAGCTGGACCGTGTTCGACAGCACCGCAGGCTTGGCCGGAAACAGGACCCGCTCGTTGCTTTTCGACCGCTACGGGCAGCTTTGGGTCACCACCGCTGGCAGCGGCGTGTGCCGTTTCGACGGTGCAAGCTGGACAAGCTACTCGGTACGGGACGGCCTGGCCTCGAATTTCATTTACGACATCGTCCAGGACTCGGACGGCGCGTACTGGCTCGGCGGGGGCGGGGGAGTGAACCTGTTGCGCCTGAAACAGACCCCGCAGCCGCCTGCCGGCGATGTGAACGCGGACGGCCGACGGGATGTGTTCGACCTTCTGGCTCTGTTGCGGCTGCTCTCCGGCGCGGAGCCGGACCCGGACAGACGTGGGGACCTGAACTCCGACGGCCGGATGGATGTGTTCGACCTGCTGGCCCTGCTCAAGGCGCTCTCGGGCTGGTAACAGCCGTAGGACCTCTCGGCGGAATGGGTTACTTAACTGATGTTGGGTTTGCATCTTCCAGCCGCCGTAGCACCGTCTCCAGGCTGGAGTCGAATGCCCCCTCGCGCTCGATGCAGAGCGTGGCGGCCAGGGCGGCGAACTCGCCCCGGCGCTGCGGCGAGCCGAACAGTTCGGCTGCGCGCAGGAACGCGGCCAGATAGGTGTCGCCCGCCCCGGTGGGGTCGGCGCTGAGTGCGGGCGGGAAAGCCGGGATGTGAAAAATCCCCTCGCGCAGGACCAGAGTGGAGCCCCGCTCGGCCCGGGTGACAAGCACGTTGCCAGCTCCCGCCGCGATCAGACGCCGCGCGCCAGACTCCAGGTCCGCCTCGCCGCTGATAAATGCCAGCTCGGCCTCATCCAGGGCCACCCACTCGCAGTGGGGCAGGAAGCCGTACACCCGCTCCGGGTTTCGCCAGACAACCTTCTCACCTTCCAGATGACGGATGAGACCCTGGGCCGCCAGGGCTACTTTGCACTTCCGGGCCAGCCAGGCCGCGGTTTCCGGCTCAAAATTGTCGTGGAACAACGGGCCGAGGACCACAAAATCCAGGCCGCTTGGAAGCTGCCCCTCAAGCTCGCGCGGCCCGATCCGGTTGTCGTGGGCGGTCGCCCGCTGAGTGCGCGCCGAGAGGTCGGCCTGCGGGTACTCGTTGACAAATTCGAGCGTGCCCGCGGCCGGCAGACGTGTCAGGCGCGCGCCTTGAATGTCCGGCCAGGGCGGGTTGCCGCCGAGGCAGGCGCCCAGGACCGTGGTTTCCACCCCCAGGCGCGCCAGGGCCGCCCCGGTGTAGTAGGTCACTCCGCCGCAACGGGTGTGGGCTTTGCCTGCCACTATGTTCGTGTCCCGGCAGAGCGGGCCGATCACGGCTGCTTTCAAGCTCCATCCAATCGAATGAATTTCCACATACCAGCGCCGGGCGGCGTTGCGGAGTTTTGTGGCCTCTATTCTAACTCCCTCTTTACTCCGGCTCAAGAGGGCCGCGCCCGCCCTGCGGAAAATGTCGAACACTGTCTTGCCCTCACATACCGGGCGTGTTAGAGTTGATCGAATCAAAACTCGGGCTCGTTATGATAAAGTACTCCGCAGTCCCACACAGGATAAGGAAAGGGCAGGGAGGGACTTATGCACAGGGCGCACGTTTGGGTTCTGACCGTTATGCTCGCTTTTCTGCCGTCCGCCGGCGCGCTGGCGCTGGAGGCCGGGGCAGCCGAGAGGGATATCACGCCGGAGCCGGGCCTGGCCATGGCCGGGTTCACTAACCGTGTTTCCCACGGCGTGCTGGATTCGATCCACGTGCGGGCGCTGGCCTTGCGCTCGGGGAACAAAAGCCTGGTCCTGGTCTGCTACGACCTGCTTTTTCCGTTCGCCCGCCAGGTAAACGCCGAGCTGCGCGACAGCATCCGTTCGCGCACAGGGGTGCAGGAGGTGTTTTTCAGCAGCACGCACACCCATTCCGGCCCGGCGATTTTCAGAGGCCCGCAGCTTCCCCCGGGCCAGAGCATCAAGGACATGGAGCCGCACGAGCGGATGATCTGCAGCCAGACCATCGAGGCCGTGGCCGCGGCGGTTGCTGCCATGACCCCGGTGGCGGTCGGCTCGGGCCAGGGCGCGGTGGACCTGAGCTACAGGCGGGTCCAGCCGCAGCCGGACGGCCGGGTGGAGATGATCTGGAGCAACCATGAGAAGAAACCTCTCGGACCGGCCGACCCCACGGTGGCGGTGGTCCGCCTCGACCGTCTGGACAACGGCAAGCCCCTGGCGATCCTGGTCAATTACGCCTGCCACCCGGTCATTTTCGGCGCCTCCAACCAGAACCTCGCCTACTCGGCCGATTTCCCGGGCGTGCTTTACCGCAAGGTGAGGGCGAGACTGCCGGGAGCGCCGCTCTGCATCTTTTTCAACGGCTGCCCGGGCGACCTCAATCCCTACTACGCCCACTCGGTGGATGACCCGCTGCCCCGGCTGGAGGAGGTGGGCGGGACCCTGGCCGCCGAGGTCCTGCGCGTGGCCGGCGGGATCACGACCAAAGCCTGCGACAGTCCCCTGGCCCTGTCCTCCTCGCGCAAGTATTTCCCCAGCCTCTGGCGCTGGGACCTTGACAACTGGCAGGCCCATCAGGCCGACAGCACGGCGCAGCCGGGCCCGGACAGCAGCCTGGCGCAGAAAGGCGAGATGCAATTGCCCCTGGATGTGGCCCTGCTCACCCCGGAGATCGGTTTTGTCGGGCTTCCGGGCGAGTTCTTCTCGCGGTTCCAGGGCGATATCCGCAGCAAATCCCCGGTGCCGTTCCTGATCGTGGCCGCCTACACGGAGGGATCCTACGGCTATTTCCCCACCCTGGAGGCCGCGGTCACCGGCGGCTACGGGGCCAACGACACCGGCACCCACGTGGCGGTGGGGGCTGGTGAGCGCATGAGCCTGGAGGCGCTGGTCAGCCTGCACGAATTGCTGGGCGGGCTGCGGGATTTCCCGGCCAACCCGGACCGCGGCTATCGCTACTGATCCGGCGGCCGGAGTTGAAGTGATATCGCTGCCGGGCAGAATCTTGCCGGCTGAACAGGGAATTATTACGCCATGGGGCGAAAATAATTTTCCGCCGGCTGTCTGCCGAATGAACATGGCTCCGGCCGACAGCTCAGAAATTCTGGATTGCAGCTCGGAAAACGAGACGGGGACACCGGAAGACGCTGCCGGTTTTTTGGGCAGTGCTGCCCGGAAAATGTGCATTCCTGCCGGATGTCCGGCATTCATCGGCCCACGTTCTTCGTGGCTGAAGGAGAAGAAGAATTGAAACTATCGGCATGCAATATGCATCTAACCATATGAAAGACAACCGGGAGGTGCAGGATGAAAATCGAGGTCTGGCTGGAATACCATGGAGTGCGTATCGACCGGGTGCTCGAAACCGAGACCGGTGAAATCCTGCACCGCGAGTTTCCCTCGGGCGCACTGCGCCACGAGGCCTGGCTCTACGAACTGGATGAGAACCAGCGCAGCATGATCCTGTCCCGCATCTGAAACCGGGAATCATACTCCCGCCTATTTAGAATATCCCCGCGCTGAAATGTTTTCCCGCCCCACGGTGTGGACAGGGCGCATGAACTTTCCCCTCGCAAATCATCAATGGTTTTTTTCCGTTATTTTCTTGCAATCACGCCCTTTTGGTGGTACAACATTAACTTGGAGACTGCGGGACGTTCAAGCCACGATTATCCTGGGAGGGTGGATGGAAAGCCTGGAGCTCACTTTTCAGGTCCGGTTTTTCATCGCCCTGGGCCTGGGTTTCCTGCTCGGACTGGAGCGGGAGACCTCGGGCCTGGCGCAGCAGCATCAGCCGATAGCCGGGGTGCGCACCTATTCCCTGATCAGCATGTACGGGTTCGGCTGCGCCTGGCTGGCCCAGAACGGTGTTCCTGCGGTGCTCCCGCTGGGCCTTATCTCGATCGTGGTCCTGGCCGGGATCGAGTACGCCGGCCGGATCCGGGAGGGACATCAGGGCTGGACCAGCTCGGTGGCTGTGCTGATCACTTACGTGATCGGCGCCCTGACCCTTAACACCATTATCTGGCTGCCCCTGGCCCTGGGTATAATCAGCGCCATCCTGCTTTCGGAAAAGACCCGCATCGAGCATTTCGTCGAGAGCCTCAAAAAATTCGAGCTGTTCGCCATCCTGAAGTTCCTGGTGGTTACGGTGCTGGTCCTGCCGCTTCTGCCCAACCGGGAATTCACCCAGTTCAACCTGAACCCGGTCGGCACCTGGAAGATTGTGATCCTCATCTCCACGATCGGGTTCGTGGGTTATTTCCTGATGAAAAAGTTTGGCAGCCAGTACGGTCTCTGGCTGTCGGGCCTTCTGGGCGGGATAGTTTCGAGCACCGCGGTGAGCGTGGCCATGGGACGCATGGCTCAGAAATCGCCCGAGATCAGCGCCCAGGCCCTGCGCAGCAGCCTTCTGGCCAGCAGCGTGATGTACGTGCGTATCCTGCTCATCATCGCGATCATGGGGCCGGGTTTCCTGCCATTGATCTGGTGGCGCCTTCTGGTGCTGGCCGGGCTGGGGGTTGTCCTTTCGCTCACCACCGGGGTGCGCGGGGGAGTGTCGAAATCCAGTCTCGACTCGGGCCTGAGCAACCCGTTCGAAATCTCGCCGGCCCTGGTGTTCTCGGTGCTGTTTCTGACCCTCCAGGTGGTGACCATCCTGGTCAAGTCGCATTTCGGCAACTCGGGCCTGCTGATCCTGTCCTTCATCGTGGGTGTGACCGACATCGACCCGTTTATCCTGTCCATCCTTTCCTCGAAGACGATCAGCACGGTGCTGGTTTCGGCCATCATAATCTCGATGCTGGGAAACACGTTGATCAAGGGCGTGTATTTCGGCTCCCTGGCGCGCACGGCCCGACGGGATGCAATCCTGCGCTACGGGACCCTGGCCGTGCTGCACATTCCGCTCGTGTTTTTGTGAGAGAATCGGTTCTGCAAGCGCTTTGAATCGAACAACACTCGGAGGTGCTATGAAAGAATTGCTCGTTTCGGCCCTTTGCACACTGGTCCTGGCCGCCGGCTGCTGCAACACGGCCGGCACTCCGCAGGCGAAGGCCCTGAGCGCGCCGGAGGAACTGCTGAGCCTCCACACCCGCTACAAGATGAAAATGTCCAATGACTGCAGCGCCGGAGCGGCCCTGGTGCGCAAGGACGGCAAGCTGATCTTCGAGCAGTACTACGGCAGCCTGGGCCACGGCGCGGCCTCGGCGCCGGTGGATTCGGCCTCGCGTTTCCCGCTCTACTCGATCTCCAAGGAGTTCGGCGTGGCTGTGCTGCTGAGCCTGGTGAGCGACAGCCTTCTGGCCCTGGATGACCCGGCCAGCCGCTACCTGGATGTCCTGAAAAAAGGGCCGCTGGAGGCGGTCACCCTGCGCCAGTTGGCCAGCCATACCTCCGGAGTGACCCGCCCCGAGGACAAGGCCCCGGCCGACCCGGAGTTCTCGGATGTGACCCTGGAATTCAAGCCCGGCGCCGATTTCCATTACAACGAGCTGGGCATGAAAATCCTCGGTCGGGTGATGGAGAAAGTCGGCGGCAAGCCGTACGAGCAGCTTCTGGGCGAACGTATTCTCCAGCCTCTGGGTCTGGAGAGTATCGGTTACCTGCATCCCGGGGATGATCTCGCGCACATCGTACACACCTGCGTGGGCTTAGATTCCTCTTTCGTCCACTACTCACCGGACCCATACCCCGGATCGGGACTTTTCGGCACCATGCGCGATGTGGCCCGTTTCGGCCAACTCTGGCTGGACCGCGGCAAGGTGGATGGCAAGCCGCTGTTCCGCGAGGACCTGATCGAGCAGGCCTGGACCAATTACGACCATTTCGGCCACCCGTACTGTGATGCCGAGTACGGGATGATGTTCTGGCTCTGCACCCAGGAGCACTCGCCGATCATGGCCGGGGCGGCCCAGAGTGTGGCGGCGATCCTGCCGGACCATAACATGGTGGTGCTGATTGGCCTGAACCAGTTCGAGGGCGATCCGGGCTGGAACCGCCCCCCGGTGGAGCACGCCAACGTGGCGCGCCTGGGGCTGGTCCTGGACAAACTGCTGAAACGCGAAGCGAAGTAGTCGGCCAGGCGGAAAACGAACGGCCGCTGCCCGGACTCCGGGCAGCGGCCGTTTTTGTTGTCAGGCAATTACAACTATATTCCGAATATACTTCTATACTCCGAAAAACTGCAACTGCCGAGGCTCTTTCCATTTGCCGCGGGTAAAATCGGGTACGTCCTGCGCCGCGCTCTTGGCTGCCACCGACATCTCGCTCAACGGGCTGATCACGCTCCAGGTGGCGGCGTCGTACACGTCGATGGGCGTGGGCAGCCCGTTGCGCACCGCATGCACGAGCTGGTGCAGTTCCAGGTAGTCGGCCCCATCGTGCCCGTACTTGACCGCCTCGGCCCCCTGTGTACGCCAGAGCGGGTGGTCGTACTGCTCGTAGTACTTCTCGTCGTCCTCCCAGGCATCCTCTTGTGGGCTGCGTCCCTCGAAATAGCACTTGCGCAGGGTGCGGCTGTAGATGCCGCGGGTGCCCTGGACCCTGAAAATCTCATCGTAGGGCCGCGCTGACTGGGTGTCGTGGTAGAGGGTCATGGTCAGGCCGTTCTCAGTGGCGAGCAGCGTGGTGTTGATATCCCCCAGGGCGTACTTGCGCTTGGCGTTGGGATGGTCGGGCCCGAACATCTGGGCGATCTTGTAGTTCATCCCCCGGCTCTTGGTGCTCATCGAGACCAGGTAGGTGAAACGGTCACCGCGGTTTATCCCCATGCACCATGCCGTGGGGCCTACCGGATGGGTTGGGTAGAGGTTGCCGTTGCGTGTGACCGCGTGCTCGCCGCGCCAAAGCAACTCGCCTCCGGGGCCGATCTTGCCCTCTACGCCTTTCAACCAGCGCACGTCGTGCTGGTAGCCCGCCTCGATATGCAGCAGCTCGCCGAACAGGTCGGTGGTCTGGAGCATGTTCAGCACGAGCATGGCATAACGGTAGTAGCACTCGTTCTCCAAGATCATGCAGGGCTTGCCGGTGCGCTCGCTGGTCTCGACCAGTTGCCAGCACTGGTCCACCGTGATCGCGGCCGGCACCTCGGTCGCCCCGTACTTGCCCGACTCCATCGCGGCTAACATCACCGGGGTGTGAAGCTGCCAGGGGGTGGCGGTAATGACCAAATCCAGATCCTCCCGCTCGCACAGTCGACGGTAGTCCTCCGGGCCCTTGTCGTAAAGCTCCGGCCGCTTGCCCAGCCCTTCCTGCACCACCTGCGCCGCACCCAGAAGGTGGTCCGGGTTGATGTCGCACAGGGCGGGGATCTCCACGCCGCCCACGGCAAGCAAGTCGCGCAGAAGGCCGGTGCCGCGGTTGCCTGTCCCGACAAACCCGATCCGGACCGGTTTCAGCTCGGCGGCTGCGGCGGGCACTCCGCCGGCCAACCCGAACGCGAGTGAGGCTGCCGCCGCCCGGCGGACGAACTCCCGGCGGTTGACATTACGATTGCTCATCGAACACCTCTTGGCAGAAAGCGAAGGAACAAGTCTGAAAATGGACAGCAGGGTCGGGTTCCCTGTACATCGTAAACACCATAATAGTACAAATAATCAGCAGTTTCGGCAAGGAGGACCCTCAGCCGGAGGAAAATCGTTTCATAAACAATAGTTCCGGTTTCCGGCGGCCGCCGCACACGGCGCGGCAGCACCGATCGAGCGGCTCCAGTGGTTTGCAAAGATGGTTTCAAACCGGTTGCAAGTGATTCGCAATCAGAGGTTTCAAAATGAGCATTATCCGACAAAATGATACCCGGCGTGTTTAATTCCAGACAGAAACGCACCCGCGGCTCTTCTCGATAATCGGGAATTAGTATGCTTACTCCATGATACTGAAATATATATAAATGCAGCACATGGGACTGGCACACAGGATGCATTTAGCAGGACAGAAGCCATTCTGGTTCAACTCTCTGTATTAAGCTGTGGTTCAAATCCGACAAGTTCTTTCCTGCGGTCCTGAGAGGCATATACACGAACGGAGGTTTGAATGATGCGTACACAGATCGAACAACCCGTCACGGCGTTCACTGGAGCGGTGGGCAAGCCGGAGAACACGCGAGGGGGGAAGTACCTCACTTTCCGGCTTGGCGAGGAATACTACGGACTGGCCATACTGAAAGTCCGCGAGATAATCGGGCTGATGGATATCACCCGGATGCCCCGGACCCCGGAATACATCCGCGGCGTGATTAACCTTCGCGGCAAAGTCATTCCGGTCATGGGTCTGCGTGATCGTTTCGGGATGCAGCGGATCGAGGACGATGAGCAGACCTGTATCGTCGTGGTGGACATTCTGCTGTCAGGCCGCTCGGTGCTGATGGGTATTCTGGTGGATGGCGTATCCGAGGTCCTGGACATTCAAGTGGATGAGATCGAGGACTCTCCCGAATTCGGGGCCGGAGTGGAAACCGAGGTCATCCTCGGCATAGCCAAGGCCCGCGAGCGGGTCATCATGCTGCTCGACATCGACCGTGTCCTGTCGAGCGAGGACCACAAGCTGCTCGAAAACGTCTGAGCTTTCGGGATTGGACTGTCGGGTCGAGGCTTTCAATCTTTTCAGGAGTCAAGAAAATGAAGATGAATCTGGGTGCGAAAATCGGCGGCGGTTTCGGCGGGCTTCTGCTGATCACGATGGTTCTGGGTCTGATGGCGGTCTGGATCATGTGGAGTGTCAAGACCGACACCCGGATCCTGGACCAGGAACAGATGCCGCAGACCGAGGTGGCCAACAACATCGAGCGCTACTCGCTGCTGGCGATGTATGGTATGCGCGGCTTTACAAACACATATGAACAGAAATATTACGAGGATGCCCATAGCAACCTGGAGAAAGCCCAGGCCAGTCTGGGCGAGGCTTTGAAACTGGCCGAATCCTCCGAATCCCAATCCGGGTTCAAAGAGGCCGTAACTCAGGTTAAGCAGTCGCTGGATGAATATGCCTCTCTGGTCAATGAAAGTACGGGCACGATCAACCAGATACTGGCAAGCCAGAAAGCCATGGAGCAGAACAAGGAGATATTCCTGAAAACCTGCTCGGATTTTCTGGAAGCGCAGAACCAGATGATGAACGAGGATATCGCGGCCCGCAAAAGCCAGGACAAACTGGCCGAGCGTCAGAAGAAAATCAAGATGACCACGGATATCCGCGGCCTGGGCAACCAGCTCATGGTGGCTACCTGGGAGGCGCAGCAGAAGCGTGATCCAAAGGTTATCGAGGCCGTGCAGGGTAATTTCGACACGATCGAGAAAACCCTGCACGAGCTGCGGGCCATCACAGTCCGGGAAGTCAACATCCGGCAGATTGACGCCAACCTGGAAGCCAGCAGCAATTACAAGAAAGCTCTGGGTGATTACTTCTCCAACTGGTCCAAGCTTCAGCAGCTCACCGAGCAGCGGAGAGTGGTCAGCAGTACCCTGCTCAGTCAGGTGCAGAAAACCTCGGCGGACGGGATAGCCCTGGCGCGCAAGGCGGCAGGCAGCGCCAATTCCGCGCTGTCGAGCGCCTCAGCGGTGATGGTGATCGGCCTGATCGTCGCCCTGATCCTGGGCTTCTTCCTGGCGGCCTACATTACCCGCATGATCACCAAACCTATCGCGGATGTCACCAAGAGCGCCCAGGCCATCGCAAGGGGTGATCTGTCGAGGGAGTGCCTGATTTGCCAGAACGACGAGGTCGGCCAACTGGCCGAGGCTTTCCAGGAAATGATCTCGGCCCTGAAAGAAAAGGCCACCGCCGCCCGTCATATCTCCGAGGGCAACCTCGAAACACGTGTCAGCGTGGCCTCCAGCGTGGATGTGCTGGGCAATTCCATGGTCATGATGATCGAGAGCCTGCGCAAGATGAACGAGGAAGTGAAAGGCCTGACCCAGGCGGCCCTGGAGGGACAGCTCGACACCCGCGCTGATGCCTCGCAGCATAAGGGCGAGTTTGGCGGTATGATCGGCGGCATCAACCGTCTGCTCGACGCCATTCTCGACCCGATCAAGGAGGGCGCCGCGGTGCTGTCCAATGCGGCGGCAAAGGACCTGACCCAGCGGGTCATGGGCAACTACAAGGGCCAGCTCGCCGACCTGAAAGACAACATCAACACCACGGTGGAGGCGCTGGACAGGGCCCTCACCCAGGTCTCCGAATCGATCGAGCAGGTCACAGCGGCCAGCGGCCAGATTTCCGCCGGCAGCCAGAACCTGGCCCAGGGCGCCAACGAGCAGGCCAGTGCGCTGGAAGAGGTCTCCTCCAGCCTGGAGGAGATGTCCTCCATGACCCGCCAGAACTCCGACAACGCCGAGCAGGCCAAGAACCTGGCCAACGCCGCCCGCGAGTCCTCCGGCCGGGGCACCGAGGCCATGACGCGCATGACCGATTCGATCAACCGGATCAAGACCTCCAGCGACCAGACCGCCAAGATCGTCAAGACCATCGACGAGATCGCGTTCCAGACCAACCTTCTGGCCCTGAACGCCGCGGTGGAGGCTGCCCGCGCCGGTGAGGCCGGCAAGGGCTTCGCCGTGGTGGCCGAGGAAGTGCGCAACCTGGCACAGCGTAGCGCCGCTGCGGCCAAGGATACGGCCGGGATGATCGAGGAAGCGGTGAAGAACGCCAACGGCGGCGTGTCGATCACCGAGGAGGTGGCCGCGATCCTGTCCGAGATCACCGAGGGGTCGGGCAAGGTCAGCGACCTGTTGAAAGAGATAGCCGCCGCGGCCAAAGAACAGGCCCAGGGTGTGGACCAGATCAACGACTCCGTGGCCCAGATGGACAAGGTGACCCAGCAGAACGCCTCCAATTCGGAGGAGTCGGCCAGCGCCGCCGAGGAGCTGAGCAGCCAGGCCGAGGAGCTGCGCCGGATGATCAGCGAGTTCAAGCTGAGCCTGGAAAACCGCCAGGCGACCATGAAACAGCCGCGGACCGAGATTGCCAAGCCCTCGACCACCAACCGTCTGAAGCCCCGCGCCCTGAGCGGCAAGGCTTCCGGCAACGGGCATCGCTCGGCCAACGGCCACAACGGCCACAACGGCCACAAGAGCCTGGCTCCCGCCCTGCAGCACAGCAAATCCACGGACAAGATCATCCCGCTGGATGAGGACGAGGATTTCAGCGAGTTCTGAGCAAGGAATCGATGGGGCGGCCGGACGGATAGACGATAAAGGACAATACTGAAACAATCGTTCGGAAAACGGCCTCCGGTAAACATCAACCCGTGCGGACATCCTGCCTGATGGCAGCGAAATAGTCCGCACGGGTTTTGTTATTGGAGTGAAATCAATATATTTATTATAGGAAATTCTGTTAGCGAAAGGCATTGTTTCAACATCGCAATATCGTAATCTCCGGTGCGGCCGAAAGCGTTCATAGTTGCAAACCCTTTGAATATATACAATTCCAGGCGGCGGGACGGGAGACTGTCCGGCAGGACCGATGTGTACGGGCCACGGCTTGTCAGATGGACGGTTCAGCCGTTTCTGCCGGCTTCAAGAAAAATAAGCTTGTCTTTCACTGAGAATATGGACACTTTATGCCAATTGTCCTTCTCTTGGATTCTGTAGCTCTCTCAATCCCAGACACCGGCTGTAGAACATGGAGAAGATATTGAACCGGAACGTCACTCCCCGTGGCCTTAAAACAGCTTTCGCCCTTTCCCTGCTGGTCTGTCTGGTCGGTGGAGGCCTCTATTACCGTGCCGAGCAGGCGAGGTTGAAAAAGCAGGTCAGCGACAACCTCATGGCAGTGGCGCGCTACAAGGTGGAGCAGATTGTCGCCTGGCGGGCGGAGCGTCTGGGCGATGCCGACATTCTGATGCGGGATGAATCCTTCGCGGAAACAGTGCGCCGGTTTATCCGGGACACCCGGGGGAATGCGGCTGAAGCAAAAAGAATACGCGCGAGATTCGTGGCCCTGAGGGGGGCTTACCATTACAGCAATGTCATGCTGCTCGACCGCGCCGGACAACAGCTTTTCGACCTTACCGGCTCTGGTACGCCCCTTGATTCGCTCGAAAGGCCGCTGCTGGAATCGGCGCTGGTCGCCGGCCGGCCCCTGTTGGATGACCTGCGGGCCGGTCCTGGCCCGCTGACGCCGCACCTGGATATCGTCGTCCCCATTGTCAGGGCCGACAGCCTGCCGCCGGACCGTTCCGCTGCGTTGGTGGTTCTCCGCATGGACGCGGACCAGTTCCTCTATCCTCTCGTGCAATCCTGGCCCACCTCCAGCCGCAGCGCCGAAACCCTGATCATAAGGCGGGAGGATGATTCCGCCCTGTTCCTGAACGAGCTGCGCCACGTAAGCGGGGCGGCATTTAAGCTTCGTATACCGGTTTCGCGGCAGGATGTGCCCGCGGCTATGGCCCTGCGCGGCCAGAAGGGGGTGGTGGAGGGCAACGACTACCGCGGGGTCCCGGTCCTGGCGGTGATCCAGGCGATACCGGATTCTCCCTGGTTCATGATCTCCAAGATTGACCGCTCCGAGGCCCTGGCCGAATGGCGGGCGCTGTCCTGGCTGATACTCAGTTTCCTGTCCGTGCTGGCCACCGCCCTGGTTGCAGCCGCGCTCACTCTCTGGCAGCGCAACGCCAAAGTGTACTACCGCGATCTCTATCAGACCGAACAGGCCTGGCGGGTCAGCGAGGAGCGCTACCGGATCACGCTGATGGGTGTGGGTGACGGAGTGATCTCAACTGATGCCAGGGGTTGCGTGGAGCTGCTCAATCCGGTGGCCGAGTCCATGACCGGATGGACACAGTCCGAGGCCAGGGGCCGCCCCCTGGAAGAGGTTTTCCGCATAGTCAACGAATATTCACGCGAGCCTGTCGATAACCCGGTGCGGCTGGTGCTCAGCGAGGGCCTGGTTGTCGGGCTGGCCAACCATACCTCTCTGATCGCGCGTGATGGGTCCGAGCACCCGATAGCCGACAGCGGCGCCCCGATCCGGGATGCGGACGGCAAAATCTCGGGCGTGGTGCTGGTTTTCCGTGACCAGACCGATGAACGGCGGGCCAGGCAGGTGTTGCAGCAGAGCGAATCCAAGTTCCGCAGCCTGTACGAGTCGATGAGCGAGGGGCTCTGCCTGCACGATCTGGTGCTGGATGAGAACGGCCGTCCCGTGGACTACCGCCTCCTGGATGTCAACCCGATGTTCGAGACGATAACTGGATTGAAAAAGAGTGAGGTGGTCGGACGGCTCGGCTCCGCGGTTTACGGGACAGAGGTTGTCCCGTATCTGGATGTCTATGCCCGGGTGGCGATGGGAGGCTCGCCGACTGTTTTCGAAACCTATTTCCCTCCGATGGACAAGTATTTCAATATCCATGTCTACTCCCCCGGGGGCGGACAGTTCGCCACGGTGTTCCAGGATATCTCCGCCCGCAAAAAAGCCGAGATGGCTTTGCACAGTCGTGAAATACTGCTGCAGGAGATGGGACGGCTGGGCAAGATCGGCGGCTGGGAGTTCGACGTAGAGACTCTGGCGGGGACATGGACCGAGGAAGTGGCCCGCATCCACGACCTCGACCCGAGGGACCCGACCAGCGTCCAGGTCGGCCTGAGCGTCTACCAGGGCCAGATGCGACAGAAGATCGAGAGTGCGATCGACAAGGCCATCCACAACGCCGAGCCCTACGATCTCGAGCTGGAGATGTTCACTCCCGCGGGCAACCGGAAATGGGTCCGCACTATCGGCCAGCCGGTGATGGAAGACGGGAAAGTGGTCAAGCTCAGGGGCTCGTTCCAGGACATCACCGGGCGCAAACTGGCGGAGGAAAAATCCAGGGAAGACCAGGCCCGTCTGGATGCCGCTCTGTCCAGCATGACCGACGCGGTGTTCATCTCGGACGTCGAGGGACGCTTTACGGTTTTCAACGATGCGTTCGCCACGTTCCACCGCTTCAGGGACAAGGCCGAGTGCGCCAGGAACCTGGCCGAGTATCCCGATATTCTGGAGGTGTTCCTGGCCAGCGGAGAGCCGGCCCCGTTGGAAATGTGGGCGGTCCCGCGTGCGCTGCGGGGCGAAACTGTGACCAACGCCGAGTACAGGCTCAAGCGGAAAGACACGGGCGAAACCTGGGTCGGCAGTTACAGTTTCAGCCCGATCCGCGACAAAGACGGCGTGATCATCGGGTCGGTGGTGGTGGGGCGCGACATCACCGAGATCAAGAAGGCCGAGAAGAAACTCCGCGAGAGTGAATCCCGTTTCCGCGATCTGTTCGAGACCATGACCAGCGGGGTGGCCATCTATACCTCGGAGGACGGCGAAAATTTCTATTTCAGCGACCTGAACCCTGCCGGTGAGAAGCAGAGCGATGTCAAAAAGCAGGAAATCCTGGGCCGGGAGGTGCGGGAGATATTCCCCGGCCTTGTTAAAATGGGGCTGTACGAGGTGTTCCGCCGGGTGTGGAAAAGCGGGGACTCCGAGTTCTATCCGATGACCTGCTACGAGGACGACCGGGTTTCGGAATGGGTCGAAAACCGGGTGTTCAAGATTTCGAAGCAGGAGATCGTCGCCATTTACGACGATGTCAGCGAGCGCAAGAAAGCCGCGGTGCAGCTCGAGAAGAACGAAAAGCTACTGAGCAAGGTTTTCGATATCCTGCCCGTGGGGCTCTGGCTGGCTGACGGTAAAGGCAACCTGGTGCGCTCCAACATGATGGGACGCACCATCTGGGGGGCGGAGCCGCTGGTGGGCCAGGAGCCGTACGGTGTGTTCAAGGGCCGGCGTCTGCCCTCCGGGCAGGAAATAGCCCCGCATGAATGGGCCCTGGTGCGGGCGGTCAACCAGGCGGAGACAATCCTGGACGAGATGCTGGAGATAGACGCTTTCGACGGTAAGAAAAAGATCATCCTCAACCATGCTGCTCCGGTGCTGGATGATAGCGGCAGGGTGGAGGCCGCGATCGTGGTCAACCAGGACATAACCGAGCGGATCAGGAGCGCTGAGGAACTTAGAAAGAGCGAGGAAAAGATCAGCTCGATCCTGAACGACATGCTCGATGCGATCTACTCGGTGGATGCCCGGACCGACCGCCTTTTGCAGACCAACCCCTCGATTTCCCGAATTTTCGGGCGGTCGATGGAGGATTTCTACACCAACCCGAAGCTATACCAGGAGATGGTTCAGCCGGATGACAGGCCGGTTATCCAGCAGTCCCTGGAGGAACTGGAGCGGGACGGCCGCGGAGAATGGTCCTACCGGATAGTCCGTCCGGATGGAGAGGTCCGCTGGGTGGCCCAGCGTTCGAGGGTAGTGAGCGGGCCGGATGGAGTCAGGCTGAGGATCGACTCCTATTTTACCGACATCACCGAGCACAAGAAAGAGGAGATGGAGCGGGAGCGGCTGGAGGAGCAACTGATTCAGGCGCAGAAAATGGAATCCGTGGGCCGTCTGGCCGGCGGTGTGGCCCACGATTTCAACAACATGCTCCAGACCATCCTCGGCTTCACCGACATGGCTATTCAGGACGTGCCGGCCGGGACTGCGCTGCATGAGAGCCTGCAGGAAATCTACCGCGCCGCACAGCGCTCCAATGACCTGACCCGCCAGCTCCTGGCCTTCGCCCGCCGTCAGACCATCGATCCGCGGGTGCTCGACCTGAACGACACGATTTCCGCGATCCTGAAACTCCTGCGGCGCCTGATCGGTGAGGATATCGACCTTCTCTGGGCCCCAGGCCGGGATATCTGGAAGCTGAAAATCGACCCCTCGCAGATCGATCAGCTCCTGGCCAACCTGATAGTCAACGCGCGGGATGCGATCACCGGGGTGGGGAAAATCACCATCGAGACCAACAACGTCACGGTGGATGATGCCTACTGCGCCGACCACAAGGGATTTGCCCCCGGCAATTTCGTCAAGCTCACAGTCAGCGACAATGGTTGCGGGATGAGCAAAGAGACGCTGATGCACGTTTTCGAGCCGTTTTTCACCACCAAGGGTATGGGCCACGGCACCGGTCTGGGGCTGGCCACGGTCTACGGTATTGTCAAGCAGAACAACGGTTTCATAAATGTCTACAGCGAGCCGGGGCAGGGGACCACGTTCAAAATCTACCTGCCGCGCTGTGAGTCGGAGATTTTGCAGGTCGCGCAGCCTGCGGAACGGGTCAAAGCCAAGGGCGGAGATGAGACGGTGCTGCTGGTCGAGGACGAGGAAACGATCCTCAACCTCAACCGCAAGATCCTGGAGCGCCTGGGCTACAATGTCCTGACCGCCGGGGGCCCGATCGAGGCGATCCGCCTGACAAAGGAGTACGAGGGCCACATTAACCTTCTGATCACGGATGTCGTGATGCCAGATATGAACGGCCGCGACCTGTCGCAGCGGATACTGGAACTCAAGCCGGGGATGAAATGCCTCTTCACCTCGGGCTACACGGCGAACGTGATCGCCCATCACGGCGTACTGGACCAGGGAGTGAATTTCATTCAGAAACCGTTTGCGGTGAATGACCTGGCCCGGAAAATCCGTGAGACCCTGGATGTGAGCGGGCAGTAAGGACATGGGTGTGGGGCGGTCCGACTGGGAGGCTGATACAGCCGGCGGCTTGGGTGAGCCTCCGGCTCAGGTGCGCTGGCTCTGCCTGAATTCACGCGGGGTCCGTCCGGTGATCCGCCGAAAGGCCCGGGAAAAGTAGTTCCCGTCCGAAAAGCCCGCCTTGAGCGCCACCACGGTGATCGACTCACCGCCGCTCTGGAGCAGTCCGGCCGCTTTCTGCACCCTGAGCCGTATCAGGTAGTCGATGGGTGTGTCCTGGTAGGTTTCCTTGAAGACCCGGATGAAATTGGGAACCGACATGCAGGCGATCCCGGCCAGATCGCGGAGGTTGAGTTTCTGGCTGAAATTTTCCTCCATGAAAGCCACGCTTTCGGCCAGGGGCAACAGCCGGGCGGTCTTGCCGGTTTTCTGCAGTGAATACTGACGCGACAGGGACACGATCAACTGGATCAGGAGCGCCTTGAGCGCGGGCTTATGCCCCGGCTTCTTCTCCTCGAATTCGCATTTCATCTCGGTAATCATCCGTGAGACGTTCGCCAGTTCCTCGCTTTTCAGGTGAAGGCGGCTTTCGAAACGGTGCTGCCGTCGGAAGAACGGCTCCAGCGAGAAAAGAGCGTGGTAGCCCGGTATCTGCTCCAGGTCGTGGAAAGCCTCCAGCAGCTCCAGGTTGTACATGATGTTGCAGAGGTACAGGTTCCGCGCCTCGCGGTATGCGTGCTCGATCTGCGGCTGGATGACAAAGACGTCCCCGGCGCCGAGCTGGTACTCGCCCGAACGGGTGCAGTGCACCACCGTGCCGCCCATGATGATCGCCAGCTCGGTGAAAGCGTGGGAGTGCATCCCGCAGGTCGAGCTTTTCATCAGCTCCCGCTCGATGTAAAAATCGAAATCAGGATCGAAATACCTGTACTCCGGGATCGAGGGGAAATCCTTGAATGAGACTGTCGGGTTCATGATAATATCGTGCTCAAAAAGTGCGTCTATTGTGCATGAAAAGAGGATAAGCATAATAATATCTTAAGCCTGAAAGATGTGAGAAAAATCGAGAATTGATCTTCGTAAAGCTGTCCCGGCCGGATATGGGCTGCGCCGGAGCCGGTTCCAATCCCTTTGACAGGAGTGTGTGGCATGCTCTGGTCCCGGATGATCCACATGCAGGTCGCGGTCATGCTCCTTTCTCTGCTCACAAATGCCGTGGGTTTGCTGGCCCTGGAGCATCCAGTGGTCATTTCCACCTACCAGGGTCCCTGCCGGGACGGCGATTTCGCGGCCAACCTGGCCGTGGTGCGCCGGGTGATCGCCCAGGCCCTGGAACGGGGCAGCGATTTTGTGGTGTTTCCCGAGACTTTCCTCTCCGGCTACGACTCGCGCGACAGCATGCTCAAGGGCGCCCGCAGGCTGGAGGACCCCGAGCTGCAAGCGTTTATCGCCGAGAGCGCCCGACACGGCATGACTGTGCTGGTGGGCCTGGCCCGGCTTGCGGATGAGGGTGTCTACAACTCGGAGTTGGTGCTGGAGGGTGGCCAGGTGCTGGGGGTCTACGACAAGGTGATGCTGACCGAGGGCGACCGGGACGAGTTGGGTTTCCTGCCCGGCCGGAGCGTGCCGGTGTTCGAATCTCACGGGGCGCGTTTCGCGGTCTCGATCTGCCACGACACCTCGTTCCCGCATCTGTCGCTCCTCGCTAAAATGAAAGGCGCCGAGATACTGTTCACCCCGCACTATAACTCGATAGACGCCCAGCGGGTGGATGACCATCGTATCTGGGTGCGCAACTGCCATGTGGGGCTGGCCTGCCAGATGAAGCTGGCGGTGGTGCGCTCCAACGTGGTGGTGACAGACAAGCCGGGCCAGCCGGGCCTGGGCGACAGTTTCATCCTGAGCCCACAGGGCGAGGTCCTGGCCGGGGCGCGCCTGTGCCGCACCGAGCTGGTCACGGCCACGGTGACACCTGATATGTTCCGCACGCCCTATGTCTGGGCCGACCTGAACGAGGTGCCGCAGTGGCTTGAAAAGAGCCTGGCCGAGGAATTGGAACGTCAAGCCATAGTCCATTGATCGCGCATTGCGGGACGAACCAAACGGAGAGAGAGACATGCGCAACGAGACCACAAGGAACCCGTTTACCCGCAGACTGACCTTTCTGATACTGACAGCCCTCTGCTGCGTCGCGGCGGGACACGCGGCGGCAGAGGGGCAGTCGCGGCTGGACTCCCTGCGCGCCAGGCCCAAGATCGACGCCCACGCCCACATTTTCGGCGTGCCGGCCGGACAGGACAGCCTGCTTGTCGGCATGCTGAAGAGTCAGAACATGAAATGGCTGGATATCTGCACCTTCGCGCTCAACGAGCCGGGTTTCGAGCAGCAGGTGCTGCTGGCAAAAAAGTTCCACGCGCAGCACCCGCAGCAGGTGGCCTGGGCCGTCTCGTTCCCGTTGGACGGCTGGGGACAGCCGGGTTGGACCGACCGCGCGCTGGGAACGATCCGGGACGGTTTCGCCGCCGGGGCGGTGGCGGTCAAGGTCTGGAAGGATTTCGGCATGGTGCTGCGCGACCCGGATTCGAACTTTGTCAGGGTGGATGACCCCCGTCTGGACACCCTGTTCGCCGTGATCCAGAGCCAGGGGCACACCCTGGTGGCGCATATCGGCGAGCCGCGGAACTGCTGGCTGCCGCTGGATTCGATGACAGTGGAGGGCGACCGCAGTTACTATCGGGACAATCCGCAGTACCACGGCTACGGTCTGCCCGGAATCCCAGGCTACGCGGTGCATGTGGCCGCGCGTGACAATCTGCTGGCCCGCCGTGCCGGGCTGCGCGTGGTGGGCTGCCACCTGGGCAGCCTGGAGTATGATGTCGACTCGCTGGCCCTGCGGCTGGAGCAATACCCGAATTTCGCCGTGGACCTGGCCGGACGGATCGTGCACTTGCAGGTGCAGGACCGCGAGAAAGTGCGCCGTTTTGTACTGCGCTACCAGGACCGCATCCTCTACGGCACGGATAACTTGGTGGGAGATAACAGCCAGCCGCTCGGAGCGCAGCTCGAACATTTCGAGCGGGTCTACGACTCGGATTACCGTTATTTCGCCACAGATGAGGAAATCGAGGCCCCGGAAGTCCGGGCGGGCTATGTCTGCCGCGGCCTCGACCTGCCGCTGGAGGTGCTCGACAAGATATTCTATTCCAATGCGGTGCGCTGGTATCCGGGCATCTGAGTCCTTGCACGCGCCGAACGCCGGGTAACACTACGGAAGCGCCTGGGCGGTCGCCGGCGCGGCAGAAGGTCGGAATAAGGGAGGAATGGTATGGTTGTCCGCTGGATATCGATTCTGGGCTTGGTTCTGGCCGCCGGAATAAGACCGGTGCAGGCGCAGGAGGGCGTCCCTGTCGACGCCGGGAAGAAAGTGGTTGTCTACGCCGGGCGGGAGGGACAGGTCATCGACGGGTTCGGGGTGAACGTCAACCACCGTAGTTGGGCCGGCGATGAGCTCAAGCCGGTGCTGCGCGCGATGATCGACAGCGCGGGAATGACCCTGTTCCGGGTAGTGTTCGACAACGCCGACTGGGAGACGGTCAACGACAACGGCGACCCGCTGGTGATGGAGCGCGCGGTATACGATTCGATCTACGCCTCGCCCCGTTTCCAGCCGCTCTGGGACATGTTCGCCTGGCTCAACGCGCGCGGCCTGGGCCGGAGCGTGTTTTTCAATTTCATGGGGCCGGGGCCGCAGTGGATGGGCGGCGGACACCTGACCGAGGGCTTCGAGAGCGAATGGGCTGAGTCTATAGCCTCGTTCCTGCTCTACGCGCGCGATACGAAAGGCCTGAAATTCAGCTTGGTTGCTCCGAACAACGAACCGGACATCCAGAACGAGGGCATCCACATGGAGGCCGGGCAGTATGTCCGCTGCCTGCACGCGCTGGCCCTGGAACTGGAGCGCTGCGGCCTGGGAGACCTGCGCTTCGTCGCCCCGGACCGCGCCGGCGGCGGCACGGCCTGCCTTCCCGAGATGCTGGCCGACACGCTCATCATGGGCCATCTGGCCCATTTCGGCCTGCACAGCTATTCCGACAACGGCGGCGGCTCGGACGGGGTGGAGGATTTCCTCCGGCGCTCGGCCTTCCCGGACCGCACGTTCTGGTTGACCGAGTTCAATGTCTGGCTCCCAAACGCCGACAACGGCCAGCGCGGGACATACGACTGGCCCTACTGCCGCGGCACGGCCAAATACCTGCTGGAGCACCTGGCCCAGGGGGCCTCGGGCGGGATCGTCTGGGAGGGCTACGACAGCTACTATTTCCACCCGCCGGCCACCTGGAGTTTCTGGGGTCTGTTCGCGGTGAACAACGAACTGGCTCCGGCCAAAACCTACACCGCGCGGAAGAATTTCTACACCGTGGCCCAGGTCAGCCGCTTTGTCCGTCCCGGGGCGCACCGGGTCGAGGTCACGGCTTGCGGGGAGCCGCTGTCGCCGCTGCTGGCTTTCTACCAGCGCGAACGGGGCGAGCTGAGCCTGGTGGGGCTCAACACCGCCGGCACGCCGGTGAGCCTGTGCGGCCGGATCGACTCGGCCCCCAGGGTGACAGCGCTCGAACTCTACTACACATCCAGCACGGAAAACCTGGTGCAGGCCGGGCGGGTGGAAGTTACGAACGGGGCTTTCACGGCTACCATCCCGGCAGACTGCGTGTTCAGCCTGGTTTCACCGCAGGCCGAATGAACCGGGGCAAGCCGGTTCGGGCCCGCTGTCCGGCGTGTTCCGGAGATGGTGGTTTGCAGCATTGAAAGAGCGGATCGCCGGGAGCCGGAAAAAAAACGGGACCGGATTTCTCCGGTCCCGTCGCACGCGAGGAAAGAAGCGGCCCTATTTCAGCATGACCATTTTACGGACCCGCTCGAAATTCCCGGCATTCAGGCGGTAGAAATACACTCCACTGGGGAGCTTGCGCCCCGCCTGGTCGGTCCCCTCCCAGAACACAACGTGAATGCCGGGATCGACTTGGCCATCGATCAGGGTGGCCACTTTCCGTCCGCGTACATCGAACACGCTCAGACTGACATGCTCCGTCGCGCCCTCGGGCACCTCGAACTTGATCGAGGTGGAGGGGTTGAACGGGTTGGGTGAATTCTGCATCAGGCTGAAAGCCTTGGGCAGCGATGCGGCGTTGGCGCCCAGGGCCAGGAGCTC
>JAJFUG010000136.1 GCA_021372515.1 bacterium | reverse complement strand
TCGGCCTCCTTGGCCAGGCGCAGGGTTTCCTCGTAATAGTCGGCCACCTCGCGCGCGGCGGTGAGCACCGCGGCGTCATACTCCGGCAGCCCGTACTGCTCGACAAAGCGGCTCTCGCGCGTGTGCGGCAGCTCGGGCAGCTCGCTGCGCAGCTTTTCGATCCAGGTGCGCTCGATCACCAGAGGCAACAGGTCCGGGTCCGGGAAATAGCGGTAGTCCTGGGCCTCCTCCTTGCTGCGCATCGGCCGCACCACCTGCTTGTCCGTGTCCCACAGTAGAGTCTCCTGGACTATCCGGCCGCCCGACTCCAGCACGCTGATCTGCCGCTCCATTTCGAAGCCGATGGCTTTCTCCACCCCGCGGAACGAGTTCATGTTCTTGACCTCGGTGCGCGTGCCGAATTTTGTCTCGCCCTTGCGGCGCACCGAGATGTTGGCATCGCAACGCAGGCTGCCCTCCTCCATGTTCCCGTCGCACACGCCCAGATACAGCAGCATCTGGCGCAGGCGGGTCAGGTAGGCGTAGGCCTCGGCCGCGCTTCTCAGGTCCGGCTCGGAGACTATCTCCATCAGCGGGGTGCCGCAGCGGTTGAGGTCCACCGCGGTGCCGGCGGCGGTCGCGGTGTGGATGCTCTTGCCGGCGTCCTCCTCCAGGTGGATGCGGTTGAGCCGCCAGCTCTTGCGGGTCCCGTCCTCCAGGCGCGCCTCCACCATGCCGCCGGTTGAGAAAGGCTTCTCGTACTGGCTTATCTGGTAGCCCTTGGGCAGATCGGGGTAGAAATAGTTCTTCCGGGCGAAAATCGACTCCTCGTGCAGGGTGCAGCCGAACGCCAGGGCAGTGCGCACGGCCATCGAGACCGCCTCGGCGTTCAGCACTGGCAGCGCGCCCGGCAGACCCAGGCAGACTGGGCACACGTTCGTGTTCGGCTCATCCCCGAAATGCGTGCTGCAGCGGCAGAATGTCTTGGTGCGGGTCTTGAGCTGCGCGTGCACCTCCAGCCCGATCACTACTTCCCAGCCGTGGTCAGTCATCAGCTCAACCCTCCTTCCAGCATGCTCGCCGCTTTTAGCAATGTCGCCTCCTCGAACGGCCGTCCGATGAGCTGCAAGCCCACGGGCATTCCATCAACCGTGCCGGAGGGGACCGAAACTCCCGGCAGGCCGGCCAGGTTCACCGTGACCGTGTAGATATCCTGCAGGTAGGCCGCCACCGGGTCATCCTTGAACGCCCCGATCTTCCAGGGAAGGTTGGGCGCGGTGGGAGTGACCACGGCGTCCACCTGCTCGAAGGCCCGGTTGAAATCCCGGGTGATGAGGCCGCGCACTTTCATGGCCTTGATGTAGTAGGCGTCGTAGTAGCCCGCGCTCAGCACGTAGGTGCCCAGCATGATCCGCCGCTGCACCTCCGGGCCGAAACCCTCGCTGCGGCTGCGGCGGTACATCTCCAGCAGGTTGCCGCTCTGCGCGGTGCGGTGCCCGTACCGGACCCCGTCGAACCGGGCCAGATTGGCGCTGGCCTCGGCCGTGGCGATGATGTAGTAGGCGGCGACAGCATAAGGGGTGTGGGGCAGGCTGATCCGGCGCACCTCGGCCCCCTGGGCTTCCAGTTTCTTCACTCCCGCCATTACCTGCTCGCGGATACGGCTGTCCAGCGCGTCGGTGAAATACTCATCCGGCAGTCCCAACCGCAGCCCGCGGATATCACCGTCCAGGGCGGCGCGGTAGTCTGGCACGGGCTGATCCGCGCTGGTGGAGTCGCGCCTGTCGTGCCCGGCGATGATGCCCAGCAGGAACGCGGCGTCCCCGGCCGAGCGGGCCAGGGGGCCGATCTGGTCGAGGCTGGAGCCGTAGGCCACCAGGCCGTAGCGGCTCACCCGCCCGTAGGTGGGCTTCAGGCCCACCAGGCCGCAGAACGCGGCAGGCTGACGGATCGAGCCGCCGGTGTCGGAACCCAGGGCCAGGGGCGCCAGGCGCAGCGCCACCGAGGCGGCCGAGCCGCCCGAGCTTCCGCCGGGCACGCGCTCCGGGTCCAGGGGATGGCCCACCGGGCCGAAAGCGCTGTTCTCGTTGGAGGAGCCCATGGCGAACTCATCCATGTTGGCCTTGCCCAGGATCACCAGGCCGTGCTCGCGAAGGCGCTCCACCACGTGGGCGTCGTAAGGGCTGACAAAATTCTCGAGGATTTTCGAGGCGCAGGTGGTGGGAGCGGCCCCGCGCAGCACGATGTTGTCCTTGATGATCAGCGGCACGCCCGCCCCGAACGGCAGGCTCTCGCCCGCGGCGCGGCGGCGGTCCACGGCCTCGGCCTCGGCCAGGGCCTCCCTGGCCCGGACCGCCAGCAGGCAGTGGTGGGTGTCCGCCTCGATCGCGGCCAGGCATTCGCGCGCCGCCTCCACCGCGCTCACCTGTCCGCTTTCCAGCGACGCGGCCAGGGCCACGGCGCCAAGCTTTCGAATCTCAGTCAATTGATTGCTCCGTCTATGTTTGAAGTTACGTTCTATTCGATCACGCGCGGCACGATGAAAAAGCGGCCCTCGGGCAGGGGGGCGTTGTCCAGCACCTCGGCGGTGTGCTCGAAGCGGCGGACCTGGTCCGGCTCGACCGGGGTTTTCTTGCCCTCCAGCCAGGCCAGGGGGCTCACATTCTCGGTGTCCACCCGGCCGAGCTGCTCCACGTGGCCGAGGATGGCGTTCATGTCGCGGGTCATGCGCTCGGCGGCCGTGTCATCCAGCTCCAGACGGGCCAGCAGGGCGATTTTTTTGACATCATCCAGGGTTACGGACAAGGGACGGCTCCTTGAAAATTGTCTGGGTACTTGAGGGCCATTGTGTTTTTGTCGAAGATAATTATGGATAGTTTGCCAAAATAATTATTAAATAGCAAACGAATATTTATGTTGTTTTCGTTTAATTGTTTCTTCCAAAATTTTCTTGTTTTTCTGTATTCTGAAATGTGGAGCAATTTAAACAATCTTCTTATTTCTTCTTCTTCCTCTTTCCAGTTATTTGCCAAAAGCCCTATGGTATCCAGGCGGTCTAACTTGTTGTCTTTTAGTCTGTATTGATGAATGTGTCGGTTTCTAATGTCGTTAACATTTGCAAAAGTTTGATTAATTGTTTCTTTTATTGATTTTAAGACAGGCTTAATATTCCTTGCGTTTGAGTCTTTTCGGTAAAGTCTCTCTATTGTTTTAAGATAGCGTTCGAGTCTTTCTTGGAGAATGTAAGATTCTGATAGCCATGCTTCTAAATTAAATCGGAGATATCGTTCGCGTGAAATTCTTGTTTTGTGAAAAGGATATCTTCCAATAAAGAAAACTATATCTTCAAGCATTTCTAATGATTGCAATATTTCGGTATAGCCGTAAAATAGTTTTCCAAAGAATGACTCCTCTGCCGTTAGTTTTGGCTCGATGGTCGAAGGACCGTTAAAACCAAATATAAAATTCTCGAAAACTGCTCCTAATTCTTTTTTGTTTTTTTTAAGTAATGGAGTAATGATTTTTTTGGCCGATTCCGCTATGGCGTCTTGGTATTTTTCGAATTCGTCCATATTCCCTCTTTCTTATTTATCCTATGAATTAAAATCCATTTCAATCCTTCCACTTCCACCACTTAAGCTTTTCTGGCTCGTGCCGGGTCTCGCTGGCAAAATACACCGCGCAGCGGAACACGTACAGCACGCAACGGTCCACGTGGTGGCCTTCCAGTGCGGTGAGCCGCTCGTAGAGAGTCTGCGGGTCGGCCCCGCGCAGATCGGCCACCCGGTTTATCCCCAGGCGCAGAAAGTCCTGCTCTGTGCTCGGGCCCACGCCGGGGATAGTCTGGAGGTCGGTTTTCCGGGCCGCCATGCCGGTTTCCTTTTGTAGGGGCGAACCTTGTGTTCGCCCGTCTGTCCACTCCAGTTTTCTAACTAAGTCTTAAGAATATTTAGCGAAGAAAGGGTATTAACATGCCACATGATACCACTATCAGCGTTTAACTACCCTTAATAACCCCAAACAACTCTAAACAACACGGAATACTTGGCTTAAGCTTTAAACCACCTGGCGGCCGGCCCATGGCCTGAATTGCCGAGCCGGCCTTCTCTTTTCAGTCTGCGCAGGGTCGCGCGAATCCAATCCCGCCCCACCATTGGACATGCTTCTTCCAGCTCAGAAATCGAGAATTCGCCCGAAAAATGGTCAATGGCATCGCGGATCATCTGCAGCTTGCTTCCACGTCCGGAGACCAGAGTTCCCACCCGTCGTTCGTACTCGGCGTAGGCAGCCAGCACAATCGAAAGAAAATACTCCACCCAGGACAGCGCGTCGTGCTCAGAGTTATGCCAGCCTTGGGATGACCGATACAGGGTATCGTAGTATGAATCCTTGGTTTTTTCGACCACGGTTTCGAGGCTTACATACCGGCAGACCTCGTAACCGGCCTGGTAGAGCAGCAGAACACTCAACAACCGAGCCATCCGTCCGTTACCATCCAGAAACGGATGGATGCACAGAAAGTCCAGTACGTAGAGCGGGATCAGCACCAGAGGGTCCAGGGTGTCCTCTTTGAGTCGTTGCCCGAAATTCTCGTGCAACCGACGCATGAAATCATCAGTCTGCCAGGGTTCCACCGGCACGAAACGTATTTTTTTACTCCCATCCGGCAGGAACTCGCTGATTTCGTTCTGGGAGCTTTTCCATCTCCCGCCTTCCTTGCCCGCGTATTGCATCAGGTTTCGATGAAACTGCAGGAGCGTGTTCACCGAAAACGGTATGCCGTTCCAACTCGAATGGATGGTATTGAGCACATCCCTGTAACCGGCGATTTCGCTTTCCGGCCGATTGGCCGGTGTGGCTTTTTGTTCCACCAGCGCCTTTATCCGCTGGTAA
Organism: bacterium; assembly: GCA_021372515.1. NCBI lineage: Bacteria > bacterium. The sequence continues at coordinate 4,963 of JAJFUG010000136.1, read as the reverse complement.
TCTGCGGTGATCCCCTCCAAGCGGTTGGAGGATTCGGTGCTCTGGATGACCGCTACCCGCCGGAGGTTTTCCAGTATGTCGGGGGCCTGCTGGTTGTACAAATCCTGTTTGCCCCTGAATTCACCGATCCGTCGGATGAGTCCGGCGAAACGGTGGGGAAGGATCAATCTGTCGAGATAAGTACTTTCCAGTGAATGCATGGATCATCCGGCCCGCGAAGGGTTCTTTATCTATTGCCCCTGCTTTGAGAAATACGCCACCATTTTCTTGGTTGACTCTCTGTTACAATCCGCTCACTCCTGCCCGTCCAGTATCTGATCCAGGTGGTGCAGAAGGTGCCGCAGGTAATCGGCCACCACACGCTCCAGCGTGGCCGGGTTGTCCTCGTTGAAATTCACCACCGCCTCCCTGGCCGACTCGGGCAGGCGCGCCATCACGTGGCTCAGGTGATTGTTGTAGGCGCTCCAGAGGGCCACCACCATCGGCCAGGGCTCGGAGGCATAGCCCTGGATACGCACCCAGTCATCCTGGGCGTAGCCCGGGAAATTCGCCGCGGCCCCGTAGCAGGCCCGCACGAACCGTTGATGGTTGGTGGAGGCCGAGTCGATCAGGTGGCCCAGGATTTCCTTGCGGCTCCACTTGCCTGGCGCGCGCGGAGCAGACGCCTTCTCCGGGCTGATCCGCTCCAGGCGTGGGGTCACTCTTTCGACCACCTCCCGCAGCTCGCGGGCCGTGTCTTTCATCATAACCGCCTCCCAGAGAAAAGCCTGCTATTCCCGCGCCAGCTTGGCGAAGCGCGCCACCAGTTTCTTGGTCACTCCGCCGTCGAAACGCACGGTCACTTTCAAGTCGTCCAGGTAGCCGTCCACGGCCACAATGGAGCCGCTGCCGAACGCCTGGTGCCGCACGCGCTCGCCCTTGCGCCAGGTGGGCTCATCCACCCCCGCATCCCGCACGAACACCGGGCCGCGCGGGTTTTGGGCCGTGACAGTGCTCGATGCCGCCGGACGCTGCCCTGTGTTCTTCCGCGGGAACCCAATCGGCGGGGCCGCCCCCAAGGGGCCGCGCGGGTTCCCGAACGAGCCGCCGCCGAACCGATCTCCTCCCAAGCCGCCGGAGAACGAGCGGTTGTAGCCGCCCCACTCACGGCTCTTGGGGCTTTCCTCCCGCTCGAGCATCCCCTCGGGGATATCGCGCAGGAACGCGGAGGGACCGCCGTCCAGCACCTCGGAATAGCGCCGCCGGCTGGCGGCCCAGCTCAGGAACACGCGCTTCCTGGCGCGGGTCAGGCCCACGTACAGAAGGCGCCGCTCCTCCTCGATGGCGTCGTCGTTGTCCGCCGAGTCCTCCCAGGCGCGCGCGATGGGCAGGAGGTTCTCCTCCACCCCGGCGATGAACACCACCGGGAACTCCAGGCCCTTGGCGTTGTGCAGGGTCATCAGGGTCACATAGTCCTGCTCCGGGTTCATGAAATCGATCTCGCTCACCAGCGAGGTCTCGGCCAGGAACGCCTCCAGGCAGGTGCCGCCGTTTTCCGGCTCCCAGCGCTGGCTGAACTCCTCGGCCGCGCTGACCAGCTCGGCCACGTTGTCCAGGCGTCCCTGGGCTTCCAACGTTTCCAGCTCGCTGAACTCCTGCTCGTAACGGGTGCGGGCCAGCAACTCAGTAATGATCACCGCGGCGCTTTCGCTGTGGCTGCGGCCGCGCAGCTCCTCGAACAGGGTGTGCAGGTCCATCACGGCTGTGGCGGTGCGCTGCCCGAGCCCGGCCGCCTGGTCGGCCTCGGCCAGGACGTGATAGAGCGCCTCGCCGCGGCTCAATGCCAGCTCGGTCAGCTTGGTCAGGCTGGTCGCCCCGATCCCGCGCGTGGGGACATTGATTATCCGGTACAGGCTGGTCGAATCCAGCGGGTTGGCGATCACCTTGAGATACGCCAGCAGGTCCTTGATCTCCTTGCGCTCGTAAAACCGCAGCCCTCCGACGATGCGGTAGGGTACCAGGCCGCGGCGCAGGGCCTCCTCCAGGGCGCGGCTCTGGGCGTTGGTGCGGTAGAGCACGGCAAAGTCGCGCCAGGCGAGGCCATCCTCTATTTTCACCGCGCGCAGCTTGTCCGCGATCTGGGCCGCCTCATCCAGCTCATCCCGCGTCTCCAGCACCACCGGCGCGGGGCCGCCTTTCAGCTCGGTCCAGAGCTTCTTGGGCTTGCGCCCCACGTTCCGGCTGACCACGGCGTGGGCCACCTCCAGGATGGCCGAGGTGGAGCGGTAGTTCTGCTCCAGGCGCACGGTGGTCACGTTCTTGAAATCGCGCTCGAACTCCAGGATGTTGCGGATATCGGCCCCGCGCCAGCCGTAGATCGACTGGTCGTCATCGCCCACCACGCACAGGTTGCCGTGGCCGGCGGCCAGCTCGCGCACCAGGTTGTACTGCACCCGGTTGGTGTCCTGGTACTCGTCGATCAGGATGTAGCGGAACATCTGACGGTACTTGTCCAGCACCTCGGGAGCGGCCCGGAACAGCTCCATGGGCTTGAGGATCAGGTCGTCGAAATCCATGCTGTTGCTGGCTTTCAGCTCGGCGGCGTAGGCCTTGTAAACCTCGGCCAGCTTGCGCTCCAGAAGGTGGTGCGGAGCCGCCAGCACCTCCTCGGGCGTGCGCAGGTCGTTCTTGAAGCGGCTGATCGCGTGCCGCACCCGTCCGGGCGTCAGGTTGCCCAGGTCCAGGGGGCTGCTCTTCAGGATTTTCTTGACCAGGCGCTCGCTGTCATCACTATCGTAGATACTGTAGTTGCGGTTGTAGCCCAGGGCCTCGGCGTGCTGGCGCAGGATACGGGCGAACACGCTGTGGAACGTGCCGATCCAGAGGCGGGTCTCGCCGCCCAGGAGCCGTTCCACGCGGGCTTTCATCTCGCCGGCGGCCTTGTTGGTAAAGGTCAGCGCCAGGATCCGTCCCGGCGGTACTCCGTTATTGCGCACCAGGTAGGCGATGCGCTGGGTGAGCACGCGGGTTTTGCCGCTGCCCGCCCCGGCCAGCACCAGCAGCGGTCCCTCGGTTGTGGTGACCGCCTGGCGCTGGGGTTCGTTCAACTGTTCAAGCAGATCTGTCATCGGCCTCTCTTCTGTCTCGAATCCGTTCCGTAATTACCGACACCAGTCTCAATGCGGGGCCGCGGGCAGGCAGACCAGGAAAGTGGCTCCCTTGTCCTGGCTCGAATGGGTCAGCACGATCCGGCCGCCGTGGTTTTCCTCCACGATCCGCCGCACCAGGGCCAGGCCGACTCCCCAACCCTTGGCCTTGGTGGTGACCCCGGTCTCGAAAATGTGCCGCCGCACGTCCCGCGCGATCCCCGGGCCGTTGTCGCTGACTGTGACATCCACCTCGTCGCGCTCGCGGTCGTAGACCGCCTTGACCTCGATCACCCCGCCGCGGCCGGTGAGCGCGTCGATGCTGTTCTTGATCAGGTTTTCGAAGGCCCACTCCAGAAGCGTGGCGTTGCCGCGCACCGGGGGGAGCTTCTCGATGTGCACCTTGAGCTGTATCCGGGTGCCGCGCTTGGGCAGGCGGGCCTGGAAATAGCGCTCCGTGTCGAGCAGCACGGTTTCGAGCTGGAGCTGCTGGTAGCTGCTGCGCCGGCCGATCAGCTCGAAACGGTTGGCTACCTTGGACAGGCGCTCGATATCCTGGGCCATGCCGAGCATGATATCGCTGTTGTCCGGATCGGTCGGGCCGGCGGCGGGCGCGGCTTTGACCGTCACCCCGGCCTCGTCCTGCAGGTTGACCTTGAGCAGCTCCAGCCAGCCGTGCAGGCTGGACAGGGGCGTGCCGAGCTGATGGGCGCTCTCGCGCGCCATCCCGGCCCAGATCAGCCCGCGCTCGGTGCGGGCCTGACGGCGCAGGAGCCAGAACGCGGTGATCACGAACACGGCCAGCAGAAACCCCAGGTAGAGCGGCATCACCCTCAAGCGCACCAGGGCCGGCGGGTCGCCGTAGTGGATCACGTACTGCACGTCCAGCGAGGAGGGGTTGTAGATCGGGAACGGCCGGTTGTCGCGGTCCATGCGATGGATTATCGGCTCGATCCGTGTCTGGGCCTCGGGGTTGTCGTTGGGGTAGTTGAACGGCACGTTGACCGACAGCACGATCAGGGCCTTGCCGGTCGAGTCGGTCACGATCACCGGGTTGTTGACCTCGCTCAGGCACTCGCGCAGCACCTCGGTGTCCTCGCCGCTCTGGATGAACTTGCGGATGAGGTCGGGGTCCTCCAGGCCGGTCTTGGGGTTCATGGCGTTGACCATGAACCTGGCGTAGGCCTTGCTCAGGGCGTCCTCATCCCGCTCCAGCTGACGCACCAGGCTGCGAGTGTACAGGAAATAGCCGGCCAGCAGGAGGCAGAGCACCATGGTGAGGCCGAACAGCGCCCGCGAGCTGAAGCGGCTGGGGAGCATGAACACCGGGCGGTGCTTGATCGTTACATTCTGCGGCTGGGTCTCGCTGCGCGCCATGGGCCAATCACCTGAAAAAGAAGGACTTCAACGGCTCTGGATAAACTATAAAACTACCGCCGGCCCGCTCTTTGGGCAAGCAAAAAGACCGGCGCTGAACTCAGGTGCATGAAGTGGGCCAATTGTCGCCATCCGCTCAATAATGCAACGGTAAAAATGCATTCACAAAAACTTGGCATATTGATTGCGGTAATATATATTGATGTGGCGGTTAATGGAGAGGCGGACTATTCGTTGAGAATGTAAAGGTGTTGATTTCTGAAGCTTATATCGGGATTTGACTTATCGTGTCTGTCTGTCCCCCCCCTCGCACGATACCGTAGCTGTTCCAGTGTGTCTGGTCCGGTAACAAATCTTGCCTGGCATAAAAGATCAAACAATGGAGGATTTGAATGAAAAGGGATATTGCTGCCTTTTTCTGTCTGGCCCGCACCCTGGGGCTGGCCCTGCTGTTCTGCCTG
>JAJFUG010000135.1 GCA_021372515.1 bacterium | reverse complement strand
AGTTCCGCAGTCACCGCCAGGGCGAACACCTCCTGGGCCTCCAGGGGCCGGGCCACACCCTGGGGGTCCAGGACCACCACGTTGCCCCGGTCGCCGTCGCAGTCGGGCACGTAGCCCAGCTCGAAGGCGTGGTCCTCCAGGGCGGCCAGCTCCAGCACGCGACAGGCGGGGTGCAGGGCCTCGCCCTCGGGCAGAATCGCGTGGGCGATCCGCCCGGGAACGTAGTTCACGGCCCGGACCTTGAGGCCCAGGCCGTCCAGGAATTCGCGGTCGATGGACACTGTGCGCGCCGAGCCGTTCAGCTCGGCCACAACTCCCAGGGGCCGCCGCTCCAGGGAGCGGTGCAGTTGCTCCAGCACGCTGGCCCGCCCCGAGGCGCTGGCCTCGGCGGTCAGCTCGCGGGCGGCGTGACGGCGGTAGGCGGTCAGGCTGCGACGTTTCTGGGCGGCGCTGTGGGCGTACACCGCAGTCAGGGCCGCCGGGTCCACATTCCGCAGGCTGGTGTAGAATGCCTCCAGCCCGGCGGGGTCGCGCACCAGCTCGTGCAGGCTCTCTTCCAGCGCCTGGGCCCGGTCGCGCGGCAGCACCCGTCCATCCCCGGCCGAGAATTTCACCCCGTTCCAGCCCGGCGGGTTGTGGCTGGCGGTCACTATTATCAATCCATCCAGCCCCGGCTCCAGGGCGATGAAAGCCATGGCCTCGGGCGTGGGAGCGATCCCTGGAAAGCGCACCTGTGCCCCGGCGGCCAGAAGGCCCCGGATCACCGCGCAGCCGGCCGCGGCTGAGGTGGGACGAGTGTCCAGGGCCACCGCGGCCACGGCCGGGGCCGGCCCGGTCTGCGCCAGGCGCCGCCCGAAAACATAGCCCGCCGCTGCGGCGAAAAGCGCGGCGGCGGGGTCCACCTCAGGCCGAAGGCTCTCCGGGTCGCCGCTCACCGCGAACACCCGCCGCCAGCCTGAGAATGAGATTATGGCCTCATCCAGAATGCCGCGCCACCGGTCCGGGCCGGGGGGAGCGGACCAGCGGCCCGGTCCGAGCGGGTCATCCGGGCATGCGGCCGAGCCGGCTGCCATCCAGGCTCACCTCGAAAAGACACTGTTTGGATTAACAGCGAAAGTACATGCAAAACCGATGTCGCTTTTCGTAGGGGCGAACCTTGTGTTCGCCCGGTATTTTGTTCGTCCTTTCGGTCTTGCCCAGCAATGTCCGGTTAGGAACTTGCAGTGAGAAGCCGAAAGACCCTTTTCTGCTTTGGTTTCGGCCAAAGCAGAAAAGCCAGCGGGGGCCGCTTGCCTCGTCCCGGCCGCGGCTCCATTTCCACCCTCGGTGTTCCCGGTTCTCCCATTCCGCTTCCGCGCAGCGGGGCGGCGCTGCCGCGCAATCGCCACCGCACGCAAGGCGCGCTTTCAGGCCGGGCCGTTTTACACTCACTACCACGCTGCCCGTGCTGCAGGCTCAGACAGGTGCGGCCCCCCAAAGGCAACTGCGGCGGCCTGGCAGCCGCTTGGGAACCATTTCCACAGCCTGGCCGGCCTCCCCCTTTAAAAAAGGGGGATTGAGGGGGATTTAATTCTACACATCGGGCACGGCATGCCGTGCCCCCACAATCGATTTTCAGAATTACTCCGCACCGGCTCAATCCAGCTTGAGCACCGCCAGGAACGCCTCCTGGGGTATCTCCACCCGGCCGACCTGTTTCATCCGGCGCTTGCCCTCGCGCTGACGTTCGAGCAATTTGCGCTTGCGGGTGATGTCGCCGCCGTAGCACTTGGCGGTCACGTTCTTGCGCAACGGGCGCACCACCTCGCGGGCGATCACCCGCCCGCCGATAGCGGCCTGCAAGACCACCTCGAACAACTGGCGCGGGATCAGTTCCTTGAGCTTGTCGATCAGGCGCTTGCCCCAGGTGCGGCTCTTGTCCCGGTGGGTGATCGCGCTCAGGGCGTCCACCACCTCGTCGTTGACCAGGATGTCCAGGCGCACCAGGTCGGCGGCGCGGTACTCCAGGAACTCGTAATCGTAGCTGGCGTAGCCGCGCGAGACCGTTTTCAAACGGTCGTAGAAATCGAGCAGTATCTCCGAAAGCGGCAGCACGAAAATCAGCTCGATCTTGTACTGGTCCAGGTATTTCATCTCGCGGAACTCGCCGCGCCGCTCGCGGCAGAGCTCCATCACCGGGCCGATGTAATCCGAGGGCAGGTAGATGCGCAGGGTCACCAGCGGCTCCTCGATCTGCTCGATCCCGGCGCGGTCAGGCATGGCTGCGGGGTTCGACAGCTCGAGGACCTCGCCGCTGGTCATCAGGACCCGGTAGCGCACGCTGGGCACAGTGGCGAGGATTCGCACATCGTGCTCGCGGCTCAGGCGCTCCTGGATGATCTCCATGTGCAGCAGGCCGAGGAAGCCGCAGCGGAAGCCGAAGCCCAGGGCGGCGGAGGTCTCGGGCTCGTAGCTCAGGGAGGCGTCATTGAGGCGCAGCTTTTCCAGGGCCTCTTTCAGGTCGTCGTAATCATCGTTGTCCACCGGGTAAACCGCGGCGAACACCATGGGCTTGACCTCTTTGTAGCCGGGCAGGGCCGCCGGGGCCGGGTTGGCGGCGTCGATGATCGTGTCGCCGACCCGGGTGTCGCTCAGTTTCTTGATCTGGGCCACCACGTAGCCCACCTCGCCTGCCTCCAGACGCGGCATCTTGATCGGCCGCAGGCGCTGGTAGCCCACCTCGATCACCTCGTACTCGGCCGCGGCGGCCATCAGGCACACTTTCATCCCGGGCTCGATCGCGCCGTCCATCACCCGCACCAGGGGCACCGCGCCGCGGTACTGGTCGAAGGTGCTGTCGAAGATCAGGGCGGTCAGGGGCCTGGTGGCATCGCCCTGGGGCGGCGGGATACGCTGCACGATGGCCTCCAGCACAGCCTCGATCCCGATGCCGGCCTTGGCGCTCACCAGAAGGATCTCCTCGCGCTCAACGGCCAGAAGGTCCTCCATCTCGGCGCTTACCCGCTCGATCATGGCCGCGGGCAGGTCGATCTTGTTGATCACCGGGATGATGGTCAGGTTGTGGTCCATGGCCAGCAGGAGGTTGCTCAGGGTCTGGGCCTCCACCCCCTGGGTGGCGTCCACCACCAGCAGCGCGCCCTCGCAGGCGGCCAGGGACCGGCTGACCTCGTAGGAGAAATCCACGTGACCCGGGGTGTCGATCAGGTTGAACTCGTAGTGGTTGCTGTCCGCGGCCTTGTAGTCCATGCGGATGGCGTGGCTTTTGATCGTGATCCCGCGCTCGCGCTCCAGGTCCATGCTGTCGAGCACCTGGGCCCGCATCTCGCGCGACTCCAGGGTGTGGGTGCTCTCCAGCAGACGGTCGGCGAGGGTGGACTTGCCGTGGTCGATATGCGCGATGATGCAGAAATTACGGATACGGTCCAGATTCATATATGGTTTCTCTTTTCCTTTTTCAACACACTTTGTACGAAACTGCCCGCCGCAGGACAATTACATTGAATCCCATCCGCCCCCCTGTTGTCAAAGAGGGAGCCGAGCCTCTCCCGGTCGACGGTTTGTCGGCCTCCCCCTTCGGCAAAGCAGGGGAATCGAGGGAATTCAACCCAAAAACCGGGCCGGGCATGCCGTGCCCCTGTAAAAATATCGATATGACATATTGAAACCCAAGCCTGCATTCCACCCGGACGGCTATTTCCCGAGCATCCGGTCAAACATGCCCTGGAGGTTGAAGGGGTGGTAGCGGCTCCCGATGCGGCTGACCGCGCCGCTCGCGCCCCAGGCGGTCAGCTCCAGGCGTCGCGCCTCGTGGACAGCCTGGGCGAAGCCGAACAGCGGGGCCCGGTCGCTGAGCCAGATTGTCACCTCACGGCCCTTGGGGTCCTGGACCAGCAGGCGCCGGGTGTCGAGCGCGCCCTGCTTCAGGTCCAGTCTTTCGGGGGCCTGCTCGGTGGCGCTGATCCCGTTCTGAGCGCCCTCGCGGATCGAGGCGGTCAGATCATCCAGGTCGAGTCCCAGGCCGAAACGGGTGGCCAGCATGGTCCCCAGACTGGCCAGCCCGGCGGGCACCTCCTGCGCCTCGGACTTACCCAGCTTGAGCACGACTTTTTTCGCTTTCAGACCGAGGAATTCACCGGCCGGGAACAGTCCCATCGCGGTCAGGCTGTCGCCGTCATTGCCGATCACGGTCAGCTCCAGCCAGAGATGGGGCGCACCCTCGAACTGCTCCCTGCCGACCGCGGACACCCTGAAGCGCCGTGGTTTGTCCTCGCCCTTGACTATCACCGCGTAGCTGGACCAGGCCCCCACCACGGGCGGACGCAGCATGGACTTGAGGTCCAGGTTCGCCGCCTGCGCGAGCGTGGACTGCCCGGCCGCGAGGGCGAGAAAAGTCAGGATACACAGAATGCTTTTGCCCGGCATCTCACTATCTCCATTATTCCGGTTAACTCTGTTTTCCGCAGGCACTAACTTAACTGTGAGGGGGCTGTCGGGCAAGCGCCCTGTTCATAAGTATTGTATTAAATATTGCTTTATAGCGTTCAGCCCCTGCCGGGTGCGGACAGGGGCTGACTTTGGCAGTACCGTCGGTGTGTCCGGGCTCAGCCCAGTTTCTTGAGCGACTCGCGGATAAAGGCCGGCAGGTCATCCGGGGTGCGGCTGGAGACCAGGTTGCCCTCGACCACCACCTCGCGGTCGAAGAACATCCCGCCCGCGTTGAGCACATCCTGCGCGATCCCCGGCAGGCAGGTGAGCCTGCGGCCCTTGAGCACATCGCAACTGACCAGCAGTTGCACCGCATGGCAGATTATGAACACCGGCTTTTCAGCCAGGAAAAAGTCGCGCACGAACTCCAGCGCTTCCGGGTAGCGCCGCAGCTTGTCCGGGGCGTAACCGCCCGGGATCAGCAGGGCGTCATAGTCCGCGGCCCTCTCCCTGTCCACCGCGCGCTGGACTGTCACCTCCAGACCCTCTTTCTTGCCCCGGACCACGGCCCCGGCTTTCAGGCCCACGGTCACCACCGTGTGCCCCTCTCTGGCAAAGGCCTCCGCCGGAGCGCTGTACTCCGAGTCCTCGAACATGTCGGCGATGACCGCCGCTATTTTCGCCATCTTTCCACCCCCCTGTCGATGTGTATTGAGACTGTGCTACTAAGCTTAGGGGAAAATGGGGCCGGCAGTCAAGGCGGCCTGCGCGCGGGTGAGCAGGACCGGCGGCTCGAAACGCAGCAGCACGCGGCCGTCAACGGTGCGGCTCCAGGACGGCTCGTAGCCGGCCAGACGGACCAGTTCGGGCAGGTCGGACGGGCGGGTGAGCACCCAACGCACGCTCCCGGCCAGGTAAGCGCGCAGGTCCTCGCGCTCCGGGTCGAAACGGACAGCCCCGCGGCCGCTGTAGAACAGGAACGCCGGGGCCCAGCAGCGGTGGAACAGCACCGGACCGTTGTCCTGGGCCGTGACGGCGCATTCGGCGGCGAGAGTGCGCACGGCGTTCAGTTTCTCCACCCGCGGCAGCACCAGCCCGGCGCTCAGGCCGAAAAGCACGGCCATGGAAAGCACGGTCAGGACGCTCCAGAGGCGCACCCCGCGTCGCAGGCTCAGCCCGGCCAGGGCGATCAGGCCCAAGGGCGAAAGTGCGGCCAGGGCCAGGAGCACCGGGACGTGCACCTTGCACGGCAGAAGGACCAGCCCGGCGGCCAGTACAGCCAGGGCCAGGACCGCGCTGCCCCAACCCAGCCAGCCACGGCCTCTTTCACTGCCCTCCAGCGCGGCGACATAGGCGCCGGCCAGGGCGGCCAGGGCCGGGTAGAGCGGAAGCACGTAATTGGGCAGCTTGCCGTGGCTTAGGCTCAAAAAGAGCAGCATCCCGAAGGCCCAACACCAGAGGAACAGGTTCGCCCGCGCAGCCGGGTCCGCACCGCGCCGGGTGACAACGTCCCGCACCCCGGCGGCCGAGCGCCACAGCCCGCCGGCCAGGGCCGCGGTCCAGGGAAAAGCCCCGACCAGGAGCACCGGCAGGTAGTAGTAGAGCGGACCCTCGTGCTGCCAGCGGTTGGTGAAATAGTGGTCGATGTTGCGGCGCAGGAATATCTCGGTGATGAATTCCATCCCGTGACGGCCGTACATCCAGACAAACCAGGGCGCGGCCGCGGCCAGGAAAACGAGCGCCCCGCGGAAAAGGCCCATCCGCCCCAGGATGCGCCAGTCGCGGGACAGGGCCACGAACAGAAACACGGCCAGCCCGGGCAGGATCACCCCCAGCGGACCCTTGGCCAGGAACCCCAGGGCGCAGCCCAGGTAGAGCGCCAGATGGGCGGCCCTCGCCTCGGCGAAACGCTTCCGGCCCAGGTCCGTGGCCGCGAACCCCCAGAGGGCGAACGCCACGCCCAGGGCGAGCAGCATGTCCGGCACCGCGCTGCGGGAGTAGACTATGCACTGGAGCATCCCGGCCCCGGCCAGGCCCGAGTACAGCCCGGCCCGCGCCCCGAACAGGCGCGCCCCCAGCAGCAGGCACAGAAAGCCCAGCCCCAGGCCCGCCGCGGCGCTGGGAAGGCGCACGGCCAGCTCGTTTTTTCCCAGAGCGGAAACGGAAAGGCACTGCAGGAAATAGATCCCCACTGGCTTGCCCCAGCGCGGCTCGGCGTTGAAAACCGGGTCGAGCCAGTCACCCCGGGCGAGCATCTCCACGGCCGCGGTGGGGTAGTAGCCCTCATCCGGGTCGAACAGGGCGGGCTTGCCCAGGAAAGGCAGGCTCAGGAACAGGCTCGCCGCGGCCACGGCAACAAAATGGCGCAGGGGAGGGACGCTCCCCCGCGCCGTGGAACCGGTATCCGGATGTACGCTCAAACTGTTTCACTCCCAGGCCCCGCGCGCGGGGAGCCATGCTATTTGCTCTCGGTCAGGGCTTTCTCTATCGCTTGGACCAGGGCCGAGTCATCCGGTGCGGTCTGGGGCGTGAAACGCGCGACCACGCGGCCCTGACGGTCAAGCAGGAACTTGGTGAAATTCCAGGGAATCTCGCCCGCGAACCCGGGGTTGGTGCTCTCCGAGGTCAGGTAGGCGTAGAGCGGGCAGATATCCTCCCCCTTGACCGAGACCTTGGAGAACAGCGGGAAAGTCACGTTGTAAGTCATGCTGCAGAACTGCTTGATCTCGCTGTCCGTGCCCGGCTCCTGGGCCTTGAAATTGTTGGCCGGGAAGGCCAATATCGTGAACCCCTGGCCGGAGTATTTCTCATACAGGGCCTCGAGGCCCTCGTACTGCGGGGTGAAACCGCACTTGCTGGCCGTGTTGACCAGCAGCGCCACCTGGCCCTTGTACTGCGCCAGGTCGACCTCGTGACCGTCTATGTCCTTCATCTTGAAGCTCAGGGGCATGTTTTTCGGAGTGTCCGCGGCCAGGGCCGCGCCCCCCAGCGCCAGAGCCATAGTGATAAGCGAAAGCAGAACAGTGCGCATGCTGCCACCTCCTCCCCAAGGGAGAAAAAGCCCGTTGCCGCCCAAGGACTGATAAAATAACAGCTTCTTTATTTGAGATGCAACAAATACAGGGCCGAAGTCAAGAGCGGGCGGCCGGAATGAGAATTTCTCTCAGACATTCCACCCCAGACTGGGGTCGTCAGCGGCTGGGGGCCGGGAACCGTGCGCCGACTCAGCGGCGGCGGAACAGGCGGGGGAAGATATAGGGCGTGCTTTTTTTATATTCCAGGTAGGCCGGGCCGAAACGAATCGCCAGCTCTTTCTCCTCCACACCCCGGTGGTAGAGCGTGCCGAGCACCGCCCCGGCGATGAAAACCAGCAGGCCGAGCGCCGGCGACTGGACGAGGGTCAGAAGGCCCAGGTAGTAAAGCATGGCCCCGAGCTGGATCGGGTTGCGGCAGAGGGCGTAGGGACCCGAGGTGATGAGCTTGACTGTCGGGGCGCAGGGCGCGGGAGTGCCGCCCCCGGAGCGCCACTGGGTGAGCACCACGGCCACGAGCAGCCACACCCCGGCAGCCAAAAAGAGCCAGCCTGGGACACGGTAGAGCGCGGTGGGCCAACTGTCGCTCAGGCGTTCCAGGTGCAGGCCGCGTCCCAGGGCGAAAAAGAGCAGCGGCAAGACCACGATGAATAATACCGAGCCGAAAGCCAGGGAGACGATCTTGCGGCCCAGGGAAGCGGGCCGGGCCGCCAGGGCGAGCAGGGTGCGGATCAAGGGGCCGGGCATGGGAGGCTTTTCTATTTGTTTAGTGAATACAGCTTGGATAAAAATTCGACGGCATTGTCAACCAGTTCTGGTTTTATATCCCAACCCAAGTTATGTGCTGCTTTAACAATACCATCTTTACCCTCTTTTTGAATGTCAATGCCTCTTTTAGTCAGGATGAAATGCGTTTTTGCGGCTATCGAAAGCTTAAAATAATCATCATTATCTCCTGCGCTTTTTAAACACTCAATCGCTTTTGATATTTTTTCTGATTCTTCTACGAGGTTTCCCTTGATAAGATTTACGATTTTCTCTCCGTCGCCTGTTAGAATATAGTCATACCTTCTAATTTCAAACCCTTCACCGTTTAAACCAAATCCGACGGCGTTTTCTTGTAACAATCCAAGCGCTTTTAAATTAGAAACCGCCCCTTCTATCTCGGTTGAATATGGGCCGTAATAATGTGGCTTATAGTCAAATTGCGTTTGAAGTAATTCGTTTACAAAGTACGCCTTTTTTTGCAACAACGTCTTGCCACGAACACAACCTTCGTTCTCTTTTATTATTAATAGAACAAGTTCTTCGGCGTCCATTTATTCCTCCGGCTTAGTAGGATGCAAACACCTTATTATCAATTGTTCGATGTCTTGATTATATTTCTGTTTCTTGCGTCTTTTGTCGGCATCGTCATTAAATTCTACGGGGGCATATATTTGTAAGAATTTATCGCTCTCGCTTTCGCTAATTGATCTAAACAGGGTGGATACATCTTCGAATTTTTGGGGTCCACTTCCTTTGAGGATTAGAATTGACCCCTCGTTGTTACGAGATTGTTCGCGCACGGATTTAAATGCAAACGAGTTGACAATTACATGATTGCAATCTACTTTTTGCCCGGTCATTGATGATAGATATTCAGCCACCTCGACTTCAATGCATTTTTTCTTCTTCTGGTTTAATTTAAATAGAGACCAGCTCAGTTCAGGCTCAACTTCATTAAGGTTTTTAGAAAATACGCGCTTAAATAGATTTCTGTTTCTTAATCGCCAAAAAATATCAGTAGCATAACCTTGTTTCCCGTTCATTGGGAAAAGCAGAGCCACGCTTAAACGGCTATCGTCCCAATCTAAATAGTTGTTGATGAATTGTTCGGAGCCATCGTATCGGTACAAATTATTTAACCAAACTATTCCGTCCTTCTCGATTCCCAACTCTAGGGCGCGAATAATCATCTCATCTGTCACAAGTCTTATTTTGTGTCTATAGACTTGTGTTGTCATGTGGTATTTTGCTATAACAAATTGTTCTATTGCGTAAATTCCGTCTTCAGTGGCGGCTAAATATTGTTCTGTTGAATCGTGATGTGATGTCAATGTGCCTATAAGTCTTTCTAAATCGAATATTCCATATTTGACACCACAGAAATAGCTGTCTCTTAGAAGATAATCCTGCTTATCAGCATCCAATGGTCCTGAAATTATATTTTTCTCTATTATTTCTCCCTGTGTGCCTGCAAGTAATCCAATGATTTTGTTTTTAGTAGGTCTGTCAACCAATTCGTTTATTTCTTTGTTTTGCTCTATAATGTCACAAGTTAGTTTTTCATGTATTTTTTCCTTTGCTTTGACTTGTATCTTTGATTGGTCAAAATATTTATCTAAAATATCCTCTGAGACGTGGGAGAAGGGGCCATGCCCAATATCATGAAGAAGTCCGGCAAGTCTTATTAAGTCCACTTTTTCATGATTAACAAGTAGCTGTTCGGCCAATAATCCAGCAATATGCATCACGCCCAAAGAATGTTCAAAACGCGTGTGAATTGCACCTGGATATACCAGCGAAGCTAAGGCCAGTTGTTTAATTCCTCTTAATCTCTGGAAAACGACTGTATCAATAATCCTTTCTTCGCGCTCCGTGCGATTAATAAAGCCATGGATCGGATCCCTTAATTCTCTTAATTTTTCCACACATTCCTCACCGTTTGAGGAAAAGCGTAGGAAATATACAAAGGATTATCAATAGGAATTTAAAAGAGAATTTTTTTTACGAAAGCAAATATTTTACTTCCGCAGCCGTTTCGGCTCGTACTCGCAGTAGGGCTCCTCGGCCAGGTAGTCGCCGCTTTCGCCGTAGGCGCGCGCCCGGCAGCCCATGCAGACAGTCTTGTACTCGCAGAGGCCGCATTTGCCCGTGAGGTTGCCCGTGTCGCGCAGCACTTTAAAAAGATGCGACTCGTTCCAGATCTCCTCCAACGGGGTCGCCAACACGTTCCCTGCGGCCACGGGCAGGTAGCCGCAGGGGAACACCTCGCCCGAGTGGCTCACGAAACAGACCGCCGTGCCGGCCAGGCAGCCGCGGGTCATGCTGTGCATGGCCCCGTGGCCGTGGCCCTTGGCGCGCATGGCCTCCACGCCGCCGCGCTGAAGGGCGATGCGGAAATAGTGCGGCGCGCAGGTGGCCTTGAGCTGAAGGGCCGGGTACTCCACGCTCTTGTCGTAAATCCAGTTGAGCACTTCCTCATATTGCGCGGGCGGAAGCTGCATCTCGCGCGAAAGCTCCACTCCGCAGCCCACCGGCACGAGCATGAAAAAGTGCAGCGCCTCGGCCCCGTTCTCCAGGGCCAGGGCGACAATCTGCTCCAGTTGATGCACGTTGTGCCGGGCCACGGTGCAGTTGACCTGCATGCTCATGCCCAGCTCGCGGAGGGCGCGGAAGCCTTTCAGGGCGGC
Source organism: bacterium (assembly GCA_021372515.1). Taxonomy (NCBI): domain Bacteria; species bacterium. Next base: position 3,284 of record JAJFUG010000135.1, on the reverse strand, counting down.
CTCGAACGAGCCAGGCAGACCGCGGAAAGAGTCGTGCACCTCGGCTGTGGAGCCATCGAAACTGATCGAGACCCGGCGAACTCCGGCTGCCACGATCCGTCCGGCCAGCTCTTTGTCCACCATCGTGCCGTTGGTGGCCAGGGCCACGGGCAGGCCGCGGCCGGAGGCGTGGGCGGCGATATCGAGGATGTCCGGGCGGATGAGCGGCTCGCCGCCACTCAGGACAAGAATGGGCTTGGCGAACACGGCGACCGAGTCCACCAGGCGCAGGCAGCTTTCCGTGGGCATGTCGCCCGGGGCGAGGCCGCTGCCGAAAACATCCACCCGCCGGCAATGACGGCAACTGAGGTTGCAGCCGGCGGTGGTCTCCCAGAACACCAGGCGGAGCTGGTTGCCCAGGGCGTCCGGCCCCTTGCCGCTAAACGGCGCGGAGTGGGGATGGCCGCCGGGATGTCCCATCTGATCGGTCATCTGGAACCCTTTCCTGATCTATAACCAAGCTTTTCAGCCAAAATGACTCACAGAGGTTACACCCCAATATCAGGCCCGGCGCGGTGGCTGTCAACGGGTGGAGGTTTTTTCCAGGCGCTCCAGAAGGGCCGCGGCGCTCTCGCGGCGGGGGCCGGGGGCCAGGCCGCGCAAAGCCCGTCGCAGAAGGACCCGCGCCGAGTCGGGCCGCTCCAGAGACCCGGCCAGCAGAAGGCCGTAGTTTAGCGCGGCGTCCGGGTAGTCCGGCTTGAGGGCCAGGGCGCGCCAGTAGGCCGCCTCCGCTTCCTTATTCTGACCCAGCGCGGCGCGCGAGCCGCCCAGGTTGTTCCAGGCCGCGGCGTAGAGGCTGTCCAGCCCGATGGCCCGCTCGTAGGCCCGGCAGGACTGTTCGTAGCGTTTCAGCTCATAGCAGGCTATCCCCAGGTTGTTGAACGCCTCGGCTGGCACGCCCTCCAGTACTGTGGCCCGTTCATAGGCTTGAACCGCGGCTTCGTTGTCACTGTCCAACTGGCAGGCCAGCCCCAGGTTGAACCAGGCGCGCCAGCCGGCGCCCTCCAGCGCGGTGGCCCGCTCAAGGGTCGCGCGGGCACGTGCATAGTCGCCGAGCCGGATAAGCAGCGCTCCCAGGTCGGTCAGCAGGCCGGGGTTGCCTGGCAGGGCGGCCTCGGCGCGATGGTAGAATTCGAGGGCCTGTTCCGTGCGGCCGGCGGAGTCGTGAATGCGGGCGAGAAGGGCCAGGGCCGGGCCGTAGTCGGGGTTGAGCGTGAGGGCGCGCTCCAGCTCTTTCTGTGCGCGGGCCGAGTCGGCCAGCTCCAGGGCGGCGCTGCCCAGCAGGAAAAAAGCCCGCTCCGAGGGCGACTGCGAGCGCACCGCCTGCTGGGCCGCGGCCAGGGCGGAATCGGGATGTCCCAGGGCCAGCTCGCTTTCGGCCAGGAACTCCCAGGCCGACCAGTTGGCCGGGTCGGCGGCCAGAAGGGCGCGGAATTCCCGCGCGGCCAGCTCCGGGTGGCTGTCGGTCAGGTAGCTCACCCCCAGCATGTAGCCCGGCACGCTGACGATCATGTCCTTGGGGTCGGGCAGGCGCGAAATGTCCTCATCCGGCGCGGCGGAGCGCCCGGCGACATAGCCCAGGGCACGCAGTCCGGCGCTCTCCTCGGCGCCCGGCGCGGCGGCGGGCCTCGTGGCAGCCTCACGCGGAGTGAGCGCGTGCTTGAGGTTCTCCAGCACCCGGGCCAGGGAGTCGGCGGGCGGGCCGGGAACAAGGTTGGCCAGCTCCGCCGGGTCGGTATCAAGATTATACAGCTCCGGCCGCGGGGCGCGGACATACTTGCGTCCGCCGCGCACCACTCCCTCCAGCGGGCTCCAGCCGTGGCAGTACCACGGATACCAGCATTCCAGGTACAGCGGGCGGTTGGCGGGCGGCTGAATGAGCCCCTGCGCCGAGGCCAGGGCCTGGCCCTGGCAGCCACCGGGCGGCTCGACCCCGGCCAGCGCGGCCAGGGTGGGGGCGACATCCGCCAGGCTGACCGGAGTATCCATCACCTGAGCCCGGAGCGAGTCCACCCCCGGCAGGCTCAGGATCAACGGCACGTGCACAGTGGAGTTGTAGAGGAACGTGCTGTGGGTCTGCTCGCCATGCTCACCCAGTCCCTCGCCGTGGTCGCCGAACATAAGCATCAGCGTGTTGCGGGCGAGGCCCAGGCTGTCGAGTGCGGCCAGAAGGCCGCCCAGGCAGTGGTCGGTCCAGGCGATCTCGGCGCGGTAGGGGTCAGCCGCAGCCGCGGCGAACGGCTCGGGGGCCTCCCAGGGGCGGTGCGGGTCGAAGAAATGGACGAACAGGAAAAAGGGCCGCCCGGAGTTCTTTTTCAGCCACTGTCCGGCGCGCGCGGCCACAATATCCGCCCGGCGTTCACGCTGGGCCATCATTCCGGTGGCCCGTCCCCCACCATGGTACATATCGTCGTCATAGAGGTCGAACCCCCGGTCCAGGCCGTAGCGGTGGTCCAGGACAAAGGAGCCGGTGAAAGCCGCGGTGGCGTAGCCCGCCGCGCGGAACGATTCAGCCAGGGTGGGCACAGCGGCGCTCAGGCGGAAAGTGCCGTTGTTACGCACTCCATGACTGGGCGGGTACAGCCCGGTCAGGACCGTGGCGTGCGTGGGCAGAGTGATCGGCACGGCGGTGTAGGCCCGGGCGAATCGCACTCCATTTGCGGCCAGACTGTCGAGCACAGGGGTGCGCGCGGCGCTGTCGCCGTAGCAGCCCAGACGGTCGGCGCGCGTGGTGTCGAAACTGACCAGCAGGACATTCAGCCGCGGGGCGCGCGAGCAGGTGGGCGCGGCAGTCAGGGCCGCCAGGATGAGACCGTAGACGGCTGCTTTCCCGCTTTTTCTCATCGGGTCTTCTCCAGCTCCTGGCGCGCGGTGGTGGCCCAGGCGGCCTGCGGGTCGAGGGCCAGGGCGTGGCTCAGAAGCTCCCGTCCACGCGCGGGCTGTTTCAATTCCCGCAGGCAGAGCATCCCCAGGTTGAACCCGGCCTGGGCGTAGAGGCTGTCCAGGGCCAGGGCACGGCTGTAGCAGTCCTCGGCCTTGACGGCATGGTTTCCCGCGGCCAGAAGGTTTCCCAGGTTGTTCCAGGCCGGGGCGTAAAGGCTGTCCGCGGCCAGGGCCGCGCGGTAGGCCGCCTCGGCGCGGGCGGTTTTTCCAGCCGAGAACAGCACCACCCCCAGGTTGTTCTGCACTTTCTCATCCCGGCTGAACCGCGCGGCCACCCGCTCCAGGCAGGCCTCGGCCCGGGG
>JAJFUG010000134.1 GCA_021372515.1 bacterium | reverse complement strand
CGGACTGCTCGAAAATCGTGCGGGCCAGGTTCTCGGCCGTGGGGTTTATCCGGTCGAACGGCGGCACGCTGTTCAGGTCGACATGGTCGAACCGGGCCACCAGGGCGGCCAGGATACGCTTGAGGCTGCCGAAATCCAGGCCCATCCCGCGCTCGTCCAGCGTGCTTGTGCGCACGGTCAGCCGCACTTTCCAGTTGTGGCCGTGCAGCGAGGCGCACTTGCCGGGATAGTCGCGCAGGTGGTGCGCACTCGAGAACTCGGCCTCGGCCGAGATGCGGTAGCTCATTTGTCGACGTCCTTCTTAAGCTCGTACAATATTTTGAGCGCCTCTATGGGCGTCAGGCTGTCGGGGTCCAGGTCTTTGAGCCGCTCCACGGCTGGGTTCGGCGGCCCGGGCGCGGCGGCGAACAGGCTGAGCTGGTCCAGGTCGCGCCGCTGCGCACGCGGGGCGTGACTGCCGCTGGCCAGGCGCGGCACGTGCCCGGCGCTGAACTCGCCGCCCTCCAGATTGGCCAGCACCTCGCGCGCCCGCTCGAGCACGGTCTGCGGGATTCCGGCCAGACGCGCCACCTGTATCCCATAGCTGCGGTCCGACCCGCCGCGCTGTATCTTGTGCAGGAATATCACCCGCTCGCCGTAATCCTTGACCATCACGTTGAAGTTTTTCACCCGTGGCAGAAGGCTCTCCAGCTCGGTCAACTCGTGATAATGTGTGGCGAAAATTGTCTTGGCCGCGCGCGAGGGCTGCTCGTGCAGATATTCCGTCACCGACCAGGCGATTGACAGACCGTCGAACGTGCTGGTGCCCCGGCCGATCTCATCCAGCAGGATCAGGCTCGCGGGGCTGGCGTTGTTCAGGATATTGGCGGTCTCGTTCATCTCCACCATGAACGTGCTCTGGCCGCGGGCCAGGTTGTCGCTCGCCCCCACGCGGGTGAAAATGCGGTCCACGCGGCAGACTGCCGCCTCGGCCGCCGGGACGAAGCTGCCGACATGGGCCAGGAGCACGATCAGCCCCACCTGGCGCAGAAGGGTGCTCTTGCCCGCCATGTTGGGGCCGGTGAGGACTATGATCTGGTTCTCGCGGTTGTCCAGCTCGATATCGTTGGGCACGAACTTGTGCCCCTGCACCATGCGCTCGACCACCGGGTGACGGCCCTCGCGGATAAAAATCCGGTCGCCCTCCACCATGGACGGACGCACATAGCCCAGGTCCGCGGCCACCTCGGCCAGCGCGGCGGCTACATCCAGGCAGGCCAGGGCCGCGGCGGTTTCCTGCAGCTCGGCGCTGAACGTGGCCGCGTGCTCGCGCAGAGCGCAGAACAGGTCGTACTCCAAGGCGGCGATTTTCTCCTCCGCCCCCAGCACCTTGTTTTCGTACTCCTTGAGCTCCGGGGTGATGAAACGCTCGCCCCCGGAGATTGTCTGCTTGCGGATGTAGTCCGCCGGGACCAGGTGCAGGTTGCTACGGGTCACCTCGATAAAATAGCCGAACACCCGGTTGTACTTGACTTTCAGGTTGCCGATCCCGCTGCGCGCGCGCTGGTCCGCCTCCAGGCGCACGAGCCAGTCCTTGCCCTCTGTCTGAAAGCTGCGCAGCTCATCCAGTCCGGCGTTGTAGCCCGCCCGGATCACGTTGCCGTCCGCCAGCAACGCCGGCAGGTCATCACTCAGGGCGCGGCCGATCTCAGCCACGAGCTGCGGATACTCCCGTAGAGATTCGCCCAGTCCAGCCAGGGCCGGGTTGCCGCTGTCCGCGAGGCCGGCCTTGAGCTCCGGGATCCGTCCGAGCGAGGCGGCCAGCGAGGCCAGCTCGCGCGGCCCGGCGCGCTGGCTGGAGATACGCCCCACCAGGCGCTCGATGTCGGCCACCTCGGCCAGCAGGTCGCGGACACCGCGGCGTAGGGCGCTGTCGCTGTGGAAAGCTGCCACGCGGTCCAGGCGCTTCTCGATCTGGGGGAAATCCTGCAGCGGCTCCAGCACCCAGCGCCGCAGGGTGCGCGCGCCCATGGCGGTCAGCGTGCGGTCAAGAGTTTCGAGCAGGGTGCCGCCCCGTCCGCCCGAGAAATTGCTCACCAGCTCCAGGTTCGCCACACTGGCCCGGTCGAGGACCATGTAGTCACCCGGAAAATAGGGCTGCAGGCGCACGATATGGGCCAGGGCGGCCGGCTGCATCCGCCCGGCGTAATCCAGCAGCACGCCGGCGCTCACCAGGGCCGGGTCATCGTCCTCGATCCCGAAACCGTTGAACGTGGCCACGCCGAAATGCTTTTTCAGGCCCTCCACGCAGGTGGCGCGGTCGAAACGCCAGTCCTCGAGCCAGGTGCAGGGGCAGCCGAGGCCTCCCGGTTTTTCGCAGGCCGCCTCCAGCAGGGGCACATTGGCCTGGGCCCCGCGCGGGCCCTCGGGCAGGCCGTTCACCCCCTCCAGCAGAATCTCCCGCGGCCCGATCCGCCGCAGCTCATCCCCCAGGCGGGCCAGTGGCAAGCTGGCAAGGAAGAATTCCCCGGTGGTCAGGTCGAGCCAGGCCAGGGCGGCGCGCTCGCCCGCCCGCTGGGCGCAGGCCAGGAAACTGTTGCTGGTGGCCTCGAGCAGGTTCTCGGTCATCACCGTGCCCGGGGTGAGGACCTCGGTCACCTGGCGCTTGACTATTATCTTGGCCTTTTTGGGGTCCTCCATCTGCTCGCAGATCGCCACCTTGCAGCCAGCGGCCACCAGCCTGGCGATATAGCCCTCCACGGCCTTGACCGGCACCCCGGCCAGGGGCACGCGCCCGGCCGCCCCGTTGTTGCGCGAGGTGAGGGTCAGCCCCAGGATCTTCGAGCCCAGCTTGGCGTCCTCCGAGAACATCTCGTAGAAATCGCCCATCCGGAACAGCAGGATTTCGCCCTGGTGCTCGGCCTTGATCCGCTGATATTGCTGCATGAGCGGGGTTTCATCGGCCATGACGGCTCAGTCTCCCGGTTCGATGACCTCGTACTTGATACGCTGCTTTTTCAGGGTCGCCTCGGAGGACCGGCAGTCGGCCTTGGAGCCGAAGCCGGTCAGGCGGACACGGTAGAGGCGGCTGCCGGCCACCTGCACGACCACCGGCGACAGGCCGGTGCGGCGGCGGATTTCCTCAGCCATGGTGTTGGCGCGCGCGGCGCCGGAGAACGCCCCCAGTTGAAGGCTCCAGCCGCCGGAGGCTGACGAGGCAGGCGCCTGAGCCGAGGCGGCGGGTTCCGGCTTGGCGGAATGCGCCCCGGATTTAGCCGAAACGGCGCTTTCGGGACGGACCCAGGCCGGGTCGAACACCGTGCCGTCGCAAGCCTCGGCCTGACGGGTGCGCCACTGGCCCGCCCGCTCGCTGGTCCCGCCGCCGTAGATACGGGTCAGGCGGGTCAGAGCGGCGAGCTGGTAGGGGCTTTGACTGTCCAGGTACAGGGCCAGGTAGTCCTCGGCCGCGCCATTCGTGTCACCGTCCTGCTCTTTGGCGCAGCCCAGGCTGAACCGCAGCATGCCGCGGTTGGCCTCCTCGCCCAGGGCTGCGGCCTGACGGAGGGTGCGGGCGGCGGACTTGGCCTGCCCGAGGTGCAGCTCGGCGCGGGCGCGCTTGGCCATGGCGCGGCGGCTCGCCTCCGGGTCGGCGGCGCGGTCGGCGGCGCTCTGGTAGCGCGTGGCCGCCTCGGAATACTGGCCGCGCATGTAGGCCAGATCGCCCAGGCGCTCCAGCGCCTCCTGGGTCGCGGCGCTCTTGCCGCCCTGGCTGGCCAGCTCCAGCAGACGGCCCAGGGCGGAGTCGGCCGGAGCGGTGAGCAGGGCGCGGTAGAGGCGGGCGCGCTCGGGGTCGGCGCTGCTATTCAGGCTCGACTCCACGATCACCCGGGCATCCGCGGTCATTCCGGCGGCCATCTGGGTGCGGGCCACGGTCAGCATGTCCTGGGCCGCGGCGGACCGCGGCGGGACAAGAGCGGCAAGCAGTGCGAAGAATATGGCCGGGGCGCAGATTCGGGCGGTCATGCGTTCACCTCCCGGTGGAAATCGATGATCAGGCTTTCGAGCAGGATATTGTCGGGCAGGGAACTGGTCTTGAGACGGCGGTCGGCCTCCAGCAGCAGGGCCAGGGCGCGCTCCAGACTGGCCTGGCTGCGGGCGGCGGCCTGGGCGAACACGGCCTTGACCGCCTCGGGCGGACGCTGGGCCAGGCCCAGGCTGCGCTTGATCTGCTCGGCCGGGATACGGGCCGCGTTCATGCGGCGGACCTTGAGCAACGTGGTGTAGTGCCCGGTGGCCAGAGCCAGCGCACCCACCGCCGACTCTCCGGCGGTCAGGAGGTGGCGGGCCAGGGAAATGGCCTTGAGCGTTTCCCCCCCGGCCAGGGCGTCCAGCCAGTCGAACACCGTCCCCCCGGTCTGGTAGGCGCTCAGGTCGAGGACATCCTGACGGGTGATCTCCAGGCGCGCGCCGCAGTAGACAGAGAGTTTCTCGATCTCATCGGCCAGACGGTCGAGGTCGCCGCCCAGGCGGGCGTAAAGCTCGAAAGACGCTCGGCTGTCCAGGCTCTTGCCCCGCCGCTCGGCCTGCCAGCCGAGCCAGCGCATCAGCTCCGGCTCCTTGAGCGGCCAGAACAACGCGCTGGCGGCATGCTCCTCCAGGCGCGCGGCCCACTTGGGCGAGGCTTTCTTACGGTCGATCCGGACCCTCTCCCCGGCGGCCAGCACCAGCAGCGTGCCGCTTCCCGGGCGCACGGCCCAGTTGGAGAGGAACTCCTTGGCCGGAAGAGCGGCCTTTTCGAGGTCGCGCAGCAGCACCACCCTTCGTGGGGCCATCATGGGCGGAGTGTCCAGCACAGTGACCAGCTTTTCCAGGTTCAGGTCGCCGCCGTGGAAACGGTCGAAATTGAAATCGGCCGTGGCCTTGTCCACCGCGCATTCGAGAATCACCTCCACCGCCTGGCGGGTCAGACGGCTCTCGTCCCCGTGCAGGAAATACACCGCATGGAACCGTCCCTGGCGGCTCTGGGAGATTATGTCGTTCAGGCTCAGGCTCACAGGGGGCATGGCGGTTTTCCGGATAGTTGAATTCATGGCGGCGGCCTTTTACGGCCGCCGGCTGCAAAGGCGCAATATAATATAAAGAGAGGCGCGACAGAGTCAAAGCCCAAATCCGGGCGCGCCCGCGGCACGGCCCCAAAAAGAAAAACCCGGCCGGGCCGGGTTCGTTTGTTTCGACATTGTTCGCGCTCTTACAGACCAGCTATTCAGCGAAATCGGAGACTCCGGAGAGCACGATCACCGGGCTGCGGCTGATCCCGGATTTCTGCGAGGACTCATCCTCCACCCGTGCGTAAGAGGCCAGCTGGACCGCCCTGGCCCGCTGCGAGTTCTCTTTGCGCGCCAGTTGCTCGGCCACCTGATAGTTGATCATGTCCATGGTCGAATCGACCTGCACCATGAACGGCGCCGGCTCGGGCTGAGCGCCGCCGCCGATCAAGAGGAATATCCCGAAAGACAGGGCTGCAGCCGCGGCGGCCAGACCGGGCAGCATCACCCGGGGACGCAGCAGCGACAGGGACGGCCTCTCCCGGCGCACCCGCGGCCGCACAGCCGTTGCCGGGGCCTGCCCCACCGCACCCATCACCCGCTCGAACAGGTCCGCGGGCGGCTCCAGCCGGGCCTGGCGCTCCAGGCTGTCCGCACCGGCGCGATAGGCGGCCACCAGACGGCAGCAGAGCGGGCAGACCGCCAGATGCTTGCGGGCGCGCTCGTTGCGGCGCTCATCCAGTTCCCCGTCAACAAAAAGGGAAAACAGCTTTTTGAAGGCACGACAATCCATGGGGGGCATTCCTCACAAGAAAATTATCCTGGCGGGCTCCTTTTGTCAGCCGATTATCTTCCAGGGCTTTGCTGTTAAATACCTGCATCGTCCGGATGATGTTCCGCTTTTCTTGCCGGGACATTCGGAGGCTGGGGCCGGGCCATCCGGGGCGGCCTCATTCCTCCGAGAATTCGAGCTCGATCACCTCGCCGCAGCGGCAGACAAGGCGCACGCTCTGCAGCACGCCGCGGTCGTCGTAGGTCTTCTGGACCTCCACCTCGCCGCCTGCGCCGTGCCCGTCCTCCGCCGCGTCCCTGGCGTACGGGGCCTCGCCCAACTCCACCCGGCCCTCTTCCGGCAGGTCCCTGAAGACCTTATCATGGAAACGGCGCATCCCCAGGCGCACGGTTTCCACGTGCACCTCGCCCGAGGCCACCTTATCGGCCTTGATGACTTTCTTGTTGTCCTGCATGAGTTTTCCCCAAGGTTGGAGCGTGGCCGCAACCCGCGCTCCCTATACCAAATTTAGTCCAACCACGCCGCGGCGCAAGATATAAATCCGCCCACCCGTTCAGCGCGCGATGAAATAGACGAAGAGCAGGAAAGCGGCCACCGAGAACACGAAGAAAAAGATCAGCGCCGGGGTGCTCAGGGCGAAGAATGTCCGACGGTGAGTCACTTCGGGCTGCGCCACGGGCGGCGGCGTATCGACGCTGAGCGTGGCCTCGGCTGCGGGCAGCGCCTCCTCCACCGCCGGATGCAGGGCCGCGCCGCAGACCGGGCAGGCCGCGAGGTCGCCGGGGACACCCGCTCCGCAGCCGGGGCAGTCGACCAGGGACGGTTCCGCAGCGGGATGGGCCTGGATTTCCAGGACCGGCGCCTCCGGGGTCGACAGAGGCGGTTCGGGGACGGCCGGGGGCGACATGCCGGCCGCAGCGGCTGAAGCGGCCGCCGAGAACACCGCACCTGGCTCCCGGACCAGCTCGAACATCGGGGCCGTCTGCGTCGGCGCGCTCCGGGCCGCCTCCTGCTGTTTCCTGAGTATTATAATCCGCTGGGCGCGGATCAGGGCACGGTCGATCCGGCGGCCGCTCTCCGGCTCGACCGGCAGCTCGACCGCCGGGGGTGCGGGTGCAGGCGCAAAGGCTGGAGCCGGATTGCCGGCGACCGGATGGGGGTAATCGACGGCCTGCACCGAGCGGATCACCGGGGCGCGGCTCTCGGCCTCGACCTCCGGTGAACCCTCGGCGATCTGGGCCTGGGCGCGCTCACCCAACGCCGCCCCCACGTCGATTATCCATTTCTCCTCGCAGGGGCATTCCATCAGGCCCTCGGCATCCGCCGGCACCTTGATCATCCGTTCGCAGCGCGGGCACTTGATCTCGGTCAGGCGCTCGGAGACCCGCTTGTCCAGGCCGCCGCGCAGGGCCAGCAGCTCGTTGTCCACGTTGATGATCCAGGAGCAGTCATCGTAAGGGCACTCCATCAGGCCGCTCATCGTGGTGTCCAGCTCCACCGGACGGCCGCAGCCGTAGCAGGAAATGGTGAAAGCTTTCACGTTGCGCGGGCCTTTATGACCGGCCCCCTCCTCGGACGACTCCAGGTCCTCGACTTTGAATTCCTTGCGGCAGTTGGGGTTGGGGCAGCGCCACAGGCCGATGATCTCGGAACTCTCGATCAGCTTGGAGCTGCAGTGCGGGCAGAGGTGCTCCTGGGCGCCCGCGGCCTCCGCCTCGGCCCGCTTGACCATTTCGACCAGCTGCTGGCCGTCCCGGGTCAGCACATTGCTCCGCTTGGCCAGCTCCAGGGCCTCCTGGTCAAACGACCCGGTGGTCAGGCAGATGCCCTTGGGTGCGTTGTTCACGTTCATGCGCTCCAGCAGCCGCCGGACCTGCTCGCCGCCCACGGCCCGGTTCATCTCCACGTCCAGGTACTCCAGCGACACCGGGATGCCCCCGCTGTCGCGCAACGAGGCCCAGCCGATATCCTGCTGGTCCACGCGCAGCGGCTCCAGCAGGTCGTAGCCGCGCGGGAAGAACAGGCTGTAGACTATGCCCTCCAGCTTCTCCTCGATCGCTTTGACCCGTTTGGCCCGCACTGCTACCAGGCGGTAATTGCGGTAGACCCAGACCCCGCCCGCCACGGCCAGGATACCGCCCAGCAGCGCCAGGGATATGGCCGGGTGGCCCCGGAGCTGACGCCAGAACAGCACGTGCAGAGCCACCAAGGAACCGCAGACCGCCAGGGCCGTAAGCTCAAGACGGTTGAACAACGGCGATTTCTCACCCATCGTGTGCTCTCTCCGGTCCTCCCGGGACCGCGATTCCGCGCCTGCGCCACTCCCGGACAGGTATGGCCGGACAGGGGCGGCTTAAGCTCAATATAACATAATGTATAATTGCTGATTGCGGCAGGCCACTTTTTTTCAACAAATACTTGACAGTTTTTCTCAATCCCTGTATTTTAAGATGTGCAATGTCCGCTCACAGAAGCTTTTCAGATAGTATCGCTACACGCCATTTATCCCGTAACTCCCGATACTGTTCAGCTTGAGAGCATGCATTCGAGTTTGCCGCCGTATTTCTGGCCGGCCGGATCGCCCTGTTGGAGAATCAGCGGTTTTTCCGCCCCCTTTGAATACACTCAGAGAAATTGTTTTAACTCTGCCGAAGCCGCAAGTCTTGATTTCCGCGGCCTGCGCGTCCAGAAATCACCGCGCCGCGTTGATGGCTGATCCCGGCAGCAGTTTGGAACTCCGCCCTGCAGCAATCGAGCAGACGATCGGACCAAAATCTCCATCTTACAGTTGAAATGGATTCCCGCACGGCGGGAAACCCTAATTCAATATGACGTTTATCACGCGGAACGGTTGACGGGCCGGGCCGTCATATTCAAACCTTTTTGAAGGAGCGACACCCTTGGAGGAAGTGATTGAAATCAGGGACATGAAGTCCAAGTCAATAACCGATCTGCACGAAATGGCAGAAAAGCTAAGTCTTCAGAACTACGCCGGTCTGCGTAAGCAGGACCTGATTTTCCTGATCGAGCAGAACCTGCTGGACAACAACTATGTCCTGCGCGGCGAGGGCGTGCTGGAGATTCTTCCCGAGGGCTACGGGTTCCTGCGTTCGCAGGACTGGAACTATTTCTACGGCCCGGACGACATCTATGTCTCCCCCAGCCAGATCAAGCGTTTCGACCTTCGCACCGGGGACACGATCCACGGCCGGGTCCGTCCGCCCAAGGAGGGCGAGCGCTACCTGGCCCTGCTCAAGGTCGAGGAAGTCAATTTCGAGGACCCCGAGGTTGCCAAGCACAAGATCCTGTTCGACAACCTCACCCCGCTGTTCCCGGACGAGCACCTGAACCTGGAGAACAAGGCTGGCGATATCTCGATGCGGATCATCGACCTGATGGCCCCGATCGGCAAGGGCCAGCGCGGGCTGATCGTGGCCCCGCCGCGCACCGGCAAGACCGTGCTGCTGCAGAAAATCGCCAACAGCATCAAGGAGAACCATCCCGAGGTGATCCTGATCATCCTGCTGATCGACGAGCGCCCGGAGGAAGTGACCGACATGGAGCGCTCGGTGATCGGGGCCGAGGTGATCAGCTCCACTTTCGATGAGCCCGCCGACCGTCACGTGCAGGTGGCCGACATGGTGATCGAGAAAGCCAAGCGTCTGGTCGAACACAAGCGCGACGTGGTGATCCTGCTCGACAGCATCACCCGCCTGGCCCGCGCCCACAACGTGGTGGTCCCGCACAGCGGCAAAATCCTCTCCGGCGGTGTGGACGCCCATGCGCTGGACAAGCCCAAGCGCTTCTTCGGCGCGGCGCGCAACATCGAGGAGGGCGGCAGCCTCACGATCATCGCCACGGCCCTGGTCGAGACCGGCAGCCGCATGGACGAAGTGATCTTCGAGGAGTTCAAGGGCACCGGCAACATGGAGCTGGCCCTGGACCGCACGCTTTCGAACCGCCGCATTTTCCCGGCCATCGAGATCAACAAGAGCGGCACCCGCCGCGAGGACCTTCTGCTGCCGCCGGATGTGCTCAACCGGGTCTGGATCCTGCGCAAGTACCTGGACGACATGGCGATCACCGAGGCGATGGAGTTCCTGATCGGCAAGCTCAAGGACAACAAGACCAACCGGGATTTCCTGGACTCGATGAACGCCTGAGCCGGCCGCGCAGGACAGCGGCGGGTGTACAGAGGTTATATTATCACACCGGGAGAGCGGGGCCGGGCACGGCGCGCTCTCCCGGGCAGGCGGACGGCCGGTCAGAGCGAGCCGCGGTTTACAAAGCGCTCCCCGGCCTTTTATATTGAATGGCAGGTTTGCATATGGGAAGAATCCTGGCCGTGGACTACGGCGAGCGCCGGGTGGGCCTGGCCCTCTCGGATGAGAACGCGATCCTGGTGTCCGCCACGCCCCCGACCCTCGACCGCAAGGCCTTGCCCCGCGGGCAGACTCTGGAAGCGGCCATCGCGCGGGTCGTGGCCGAGTGGGAGGTGGCCGAGGTGGTGCTGGGGCTGCCGATCAACATGGACGGCAGCCAGGGCGAGGCCGCGCAGAAAGTGATCGCTTTCGGCGCATTGCTCAAGGCGGCCCTGGGCGGGGTGCCGGTCAACACCTGGGATGAGCGCCTGACCAGCGTGGCCGCCCAGCGTGTGCGCGCCGAACTGGGGATTCCGCTGACCAAACGGCGCGACAAGGGCAAGGTGGACTCGCTGGCCGCGGTGATCCTGCTGCAGAATTACCTGGCCTGGCGGCGCGGCGGTGGTGGATTGAACGAGGCTGATCCCGACTGATACGGAGGCCGGCGATGCCGGAGGAAGTGTCTCGCGAAAAAAGCTACTGGAGCACGCTCGGGCCGCTTTTTGCGGCATTCCTGGCCGTGGATGCGGTCCTTCTGCTGGCTTTCTACCTCACTTTTGCCCCCTCGCGCCAGCAGGCCGTGCGGGTGCATGTGCCCTCCGGCTCCGGGGTGCGCCAGATCGCCCGTATCCTGAAACAGGAGCGGGTGATCAACGACGGCCTCACGTTCGGACTGCTGGTCCGCCTGCGCGGCCGCGGCGGGAACCTGCGCGCCGGTGACTACGAGATCCCGCCCGGGATCACCCCCTGGGGCGTGATCGACATCCTGGCCAGCGGCCAGGGCGAGCTGACCCGGGTCACCCTGCCCGAGGGCCTGACCGACATGCAGATGTTCGCCCGCCTGGCCGACTCGATCCCAAGCCTGGACAGCCTGGAGCTGCGCCGGCTCGCCCGCGACCCGTCATTCGCCCGTGAGCTGGGCCTGGGCAGCGAGGCCCTGATCGGCTATCTGTTCCCGGACACCTACCTCGTCCCGCCCTCGATCGGCGAGCGCGAGATGCTTACGTTGATGGTCGGGCGGTTCCAGGAGGTCTGGCGCCAGGTCTGCGGCAGCTCCTCCCCGGCCAACGGCCTGAGCGAGCGGGAGAACGTGATCCTGGCCTCGATTGTCGAGAACGAGGCCGTGCGCGACAGCGAGCGCCCGGTGATCGCCTCGGTGTTCCTAAACCGCCTCAAGCTGGGACGTCCCCTCGAATCCTGCGCCACAGTGCTGTACGTGCTGGGCAAGCACAAGTCGCACCTGCTCTACACCGACCTGGAAATCGAATCGCCCTACAACACCTACCTCCACGGCGGCCTGCCCCCTGGACCGATCTGCAACCCGGGGCGCAAGAGCCTGGAGGCCGTGCTCAACCCCTCGCGCACCGATTACCTGTATTTCGTGGCCCGCGGTGACGGCAGCCACGTGTTCAGCCGCTCGCTTGAGGAGCATGTCAACGCCAAGAACCGTATCGGGCGGCGCGGCCCCGGCGGCTGAGCCCGCCGCCTCTGTCTTGACAGCCCGGCCGCGGGCGGCGTAAGTTTAGCCCGTAGCGGGCGCGACCCGGATGCATTCCAGCCTGACCTGACCCTGTTCAACCACCGTGCCGGCGGAGCGCTCCGCGGCCGGAAGGAGGCGCAAATGTTCAACCGGCGTACGGCCAAGTGGCAGCGCCGCATGGCCCTGAAACTCGATTTCAACTACATGCTGAGCGAGTATGTCGGACCCCGCCACGGCCTGAGCGTGGAGGACCTGTCGGGCCTGAGCGAGATCGCCGCCCGTATCCACGCCGACCTGAAAGCCAAGCGCGAGGGCGGCAAGATCGGGTTCTACAACCTGCCCCACGACCGCGCCACCAGCGCCAAAATCGAGGCGTTCGCCAAGAAAGCGCGCCGCTCGTTCCAGAACGTGGTGATCCTGGGCATCGGCGGTTCCAGCCTGGGGCCCAAGGCCCTGCACAGCTCGCTGATCGGCGGGATGTGGGCCAACCTGGCCACCCGCCGCCAGCGCGGCGGCGTACCGCGTTTCTTCTTCGCCGACAACATCGACCCGGACGGGTTCAGCCGCCTTCTGCGCGCCGTGGACCCGAGCAAGACGTTGTTCATCGTGGTGACCAAGAGCGGCACCACGGCCGAGACGATGAGCCAGTTCCTGATCGTGCGCCGTCTGCTGGAAAAAGAGGTCGGCCGCAAGAAAGTGTCCCAGCACCTGGTGGCGGTCACCGACAGCCAGAAAGGCCTTCTGCGCATTATCGCAGAACGCGAGGACCTGGAGGATTTCATCATCCCGGGCAACGTGGGCGGACGGTTCAGCGTGTTCACCCCGGTGGGCCTGCTGCCCGCGGCCCTGATGGGGATCGACCTGGAGGAACTGCTGGACGGCGCGGCGTACATGGACAGCCGCACGAGCGGCGCGGACCTGATGAGCAACCCGGCCTACGTGGCGGGGGCGCTTCTGTTCCTGGCCGACAAGCTACGCGGACGGCACATTACGGTCATGATGTCGTACAGCGACAGCCTCTACGACATCGCCGACTGGTTCCGTCAGCTCTGGGCCGAATCCCTGGGCAAGAAAAACTCGCTCGGCGGCCAGGAGGTGTTCACCGGCCTGACACCGGTCAAGGCCCTCGGCGTGACCGACCAGCACAGCCAGACCCAGCTTTATATGGAGGGCCCGTTCGACAAGTCCACCGTGTTCCTGGCGGTCGAGAAATTCGCCGAGCAGTGCCCGATCCCCAAGCTCTACAGCGACCTGCCCGACCTGGCCTACCTGGGCGGCCATAGCCTGGCCGAGCTGTTCCAGGCCGAGCGCCTGGCCACCGAGGACGCCATGCTGCAGGCTGGCCGTCCCAGCATGACCCTCACTCTGCCCGAGGTGAACCCGTTCACCGTGGGCCAGCTCCTGTACATGCTGGAGGTCCAGACCGCGTTCACCGGCGGCCTGTACAACATCGACCCGTTCGACCAGCCGGGAGTGGAGCTGGGCAAGAAGCTCACCTACGGCCTGATGGGCCGCGAGGGTTTCGAGAGCGTGAGAGGCGAGCTGGCCTCGCGCAAGGCGCGCAACGAGAAATTCATTCTTTAAGGTTAACCGTGCCTCCGCCGGGCTGTAAGCCGAGCTGGGGACGCCAGATTTGGAGTGCTGCATGTCGAAGATCGAGGAATTGCTGGACGCGGTAAAGTACGACGACAAGGGCCTGGTCACCGCCGTGGCCCAGGACTGTGACAACGGCCAGGTGCTGATGGTGGCGTTCATGAACCGCGAGGCCCTGCGCAACACCCTGGAACGGCGCGTGGCCTGCTACTGGAGCCGCTCGCGGGGCAAGCTCTGGGTCAAGGGCGAGACCAGCGGGCATTTCCAGAAAGTGCGCCACATCTTTTTCGACTGTGACATGGACGCCGTGGTGATGCAAATCGAACAGGTGGGCGGGGCCTGCCACACCGGCTACCGCAGTTGTTTCTACCGCGAGGCCACGCCCGAGGGCGAGCTGACCGTGGTGGGCAAAAAAGTCTTCGATGAGGCCGAGACCTACGGAAAAGGCTGAGACATCCAAGGCCGCGCCCCCGCTGTATGACACCGTGGCCGTGCTGGGCGTGGGCCTGATCGGCGGCTCGCTGGCCCTGGCGTTCAAGCGCGCGCACGCGGTGCGCCGGGTGTTGGGGGTCAGCCGTCCGGCCACTATCGAGCGCGCCTTGGAGCTGGGGGTGATCGACGAGGGTTTCCCGCGCGAGCAGGCCGAGCGCGCCCTGGCCCAGGCTGATTTAGTAGTGCTGGGCGCGCCGGTTTCGGTGATCGTGGAGCAACTGGGCCACCTGGGGCCTCTTTTCGCCCCCGGGGCCACTGTGACCGACGTGGGCAGCACCAAGCGCGCCATCGTGCAGGCCGCCCGCACGCACCTGCCTGAGGGCGTGCATTTCGTGGGCGGGCACCCGATGGCCGGCTCCGAGAACACCGGCGTGGATGAGGCCGACCCGTTCCTGTTCCAGAACGCGGTCTACGTGATCACGCCCTCCCGGGCCGGCGACAGCGCGGCGGCGGAACGTTACTGCGAGCTGGTCGCCCGTATCGGGGCGCGGGTGGTGTTGATGACTCCCGAGCGGCACGACCGCATCGCGGCCACGATCAGCCATCTGCCGCAGATGCTTGCCGTGAGCCTGATGGACCTGGCAGCCGAACAGAACGCGCAGGACAGCGCCACGCTGCAGCTCGCCGCCGGGGGCTTCCGCGACCTGACCCGGATCGCCTCCAGCCCGTTCGACATCTGGCGCGATATCTGCGCCACCAACGCCGACCAGATCACAACGCTGATAGACCTGTTCATCGCCCGTCTGGGCAAGCTGCGCGAACAGGTGGGGAGCGAATCCCTGGCTGATGATTTCTCGCAGTCGGCCCGGGCGCGCGCCCTGATCCACCGCGACAGCAAGGGTTTCCTCACGAGGCTCTGGCAGGTGGTGGTCACCGCGCCGGATGAGGTGGGCGTGATCCTGCGCCTGGCCCAGGGCCTGGCCGGGGCCGGGATCAACATCAAGGACATCGAGGTGCTCAAAGTCCGCGAGGGCGAGGGCGGCACGATCCTGCTGGGATTCGCGAGCCAGACCGAGCGCCATACGGCGCAGCAGGTGCTGCGCGGCCTGGGGTTCCCCTGCCGCGAACGGGAGTGACAACCCCCGCCCACTGAAGCGGGCACCCCCTTTTTTAAGGGGGAATTTAGAAGCCTCTTTAGGTTGTTACAAGGTTTACGGGCGAACACAAGGTTCGCCCCTGCGATACCGTGTGGGGTCTCGTAGCAAATAATCGCATGCGGCTGTCAGGCCGCCGCTGTTCAGCTTTTGGGGGCCGCACCTGTTTGAGCCTCCCGCCAGGGCAGCGTGTAATCGAGCCTGAAACGGCCGGGGCTGAAAATGCAGTACTGCCCGGCGGCGATTCGCGGCAGCGCCGCCGCTGCATCGCGGCAGCGGAATCGAAGTACCGGGCACACAATCGGCTGAAGCAGAGGTGTAGCTGGGACGAGTTTGCGGCCCCCGCTGGCTTTGCTGCTTTGGCCGAAACCAAAGCAAAATAGAGTCTTAGGGTTTATCACTGCAAGCTCTTGACCGGACATTAACGGAAACCAGGGGGTTGCAGCCTCTGCCCCTTGACGCTCCGCTACATTTGCATCACGGATGGCGCGGATACAAGTAGTCTTTCGTAGGGTCACGCTGCACGGTGCCCAGGCGACTTTCCGTTCGAGGCCTGCCCCGAACGCACGCTGAATCAAATATCCGGAAAGACAGGAAATGATCCAGAAATTCAAGGCCGCAGAGCCATTGTCGGGCGAGGTCCGCGTGCCGGGCGACAAATCGATCAGCCACCGGGCTTTGATGCTGGCCGGTATGGCCGCGGGAACCTCCCGTATCGAAGGCCTCTCGCCGGGGCTGGATGTGGCCAGCACTGGCGCCTGCATGCGCGCGCTCGGCGCCAATATTGAGACAGGCAAGGCCGGCGCGCTGAAAGTCCACGGGGCCGGGAAAAAAGGCCTGGCCGCCCCTTCCGCCGAACTGGACGCCGGCAACTCCGGCACCACGATCCGCCTTCTTTCCGGGGTCCTGGCCGGGCAGCGTTTCACCAGCACGATCAGCGGCGACCAGTATCTGGTCCGCCGCCCGATGAAACGGGTGATCGAGCCGCTGGAGATGATGGGCGCCACGGTGGAGAGCGCCCCGGGCGGGCATCCCCCGCTGACCATCCACGGCGGCGACCTGGAGGGGATCACCTACTACCTGCCAGTGCCCAGCGCCCAGGTCAAGTCCTGCGTGCTGCTGGCCGGGCTGTTCGCCTCCGGCGAGACCCGCGTGGTGGAGAGCGTGCCCAGCCGTGACCATACCGAGCGCATGCTGCCCCTGTTCGGGGTGACAGTGACAGTGGACGCCCTGGAGGTGTGCGTACGCGGCGGGAGCACGCTTTCCGCTTGCGATATAGTGGTCCCCGGCGATCCCAGCTCGGCCGCGTTTTTCGCCGCCGCGGCAGCGCTCGTGCCGGGCAGCCGGGTGTGTCTTCCCAACCTGACCCTGAACCCCACCCGGGCCGCGTTCTACGAGGTGCTGGCGCGCATGGGAGCGCACCTGGACCGCCTGGAGGAGCGTTTTTCCGCCGGCGAGCCGGTGGCCGACCTGGAGTTGAGCTTTTCGGAACTCAAGGCCGCCACGGTGGAGGGGGCCGAGGTGCCCAGCCTGATCGACGAGATACCGATCCTGGCCGTGGTGGCAACCCAGGCCCACGGCGTTACCCGTATCCGCGACGCCGGTGAGCTGCGGGTCAAGGAGACCGACCGCCTCCGCGCCATCGCCGACAACCTGCGCGCCATGGGCGCCTCCGTGGAGGAGCACGCCGCGGGCCTGGACATCGAGGGCCCCACCCCGCTGACCGGCTGCGCGCTGGAGAGCTACGGCGACCACCGGATCGCCATGGCGTTCAGCGTGGCGGGCCTGATCGCCTCGGGTGAGACCGTGATCCAGGACGCCGGCTGCGCCGACATCTCGTTCCCCGGTTTCTACGACCTGTTGCGCGGACTATGCCGGGAGAAAAAAGCTTGAGCCGCCCGCATATAACCAGCCGCACGCGCACCTTCGGCGTGATCGGCGACCCGGTGGAGCACAGCCTCAGCCCGGTGCTGCACAATTTCGTGCTGGAGCGCCTGGGCCTGGATGCGCGCTAC
Organism: bacterium; assembly: GCA_021372515.1. Classification (NCBI taxonomy): domain Bacteria; species bacterium. The sequence continues at coordinate 32,722 of JAJFUG010000134.1, read as the reverse complement.
ATGGCATTCCATGTGAAACGCGAGCTGGGGCCGCAGGTGGGCTCCGCCCTTCGCACCCTGGGCCTGTCCGGCCTGAATGTCACTCTGCCGCACAAGGAGGCCGCCGCGGCGCAAGCCGAGGTGCTGAGCCGGGAGGCCGCCGCCGTGGGCGCGGTCAACACCCTGGGGCTCGACCCGGAGGGCCGTCTGGCCGGGCACAATACGGATGTCGCCGGGTTTCTGGGCGCACTCCAGCTGCGCGGGCTAAAAGAGCCGCTGGAAGGGCAATCCGCCCTGGTGCTGGGTGCGGGCGGCGCGGCGCGGGCGATCCTCTACGGTCTCGGCCTGGCCGGGGTGCGCCAGATCAGTCTGGCCAACCGCACGCTCGCCAAGGCGGATGAGCTGCTGCGCTGGTTCCTGCCGCACTTTTCCTCCGTGCGGGTGCGCTCGTTCGGGCTGGGCGAGACTGCCAAGCTGGAAGAGGCCCTGGCCGCGGCCCAGCTTACGGTGAATGTCACCCCGCTGGGGATGAAGCCGCACGTGGAGGATTCACCCCTGCCGGAGGCGCTCACCCCGCGCGAGGGCAGCGTGGTGTTCGACACGATCTACAACCCGGAACCCACCCTGCTGCTCGAGCGCGCGGAAATGGCCGGCTGCACCTGCGTGGGCGGGCTGGACATGCTGATAATTCAGGGGATGGAATCTCTGGGCTGGTGGCTGGGCGAGACGGTGCCCTGGCGCGGGATGCTCTGGGAACTGAGAGAGCTTCTGCGCGAGGCCCTGGACGAGCGGGATTGATAAGCTCATAGAGACAGGATGAGATCCGGCCGGCGGGAACCCCTGTCTGCCGGTTTTTATTGCGCGGCCATTTCCGGGCATTCCAGGGCCGCCCGGGCGGCCAGACGATCGGCGAACCCGGGGTTCACCACTCTGCGGGTCAGCGCCAGCAGGGTCCGCCACTGCCCGCAGTCGAAATGGCACTGGAAAATCCGGTTGTAGATCAGTTTCATGTTGGCCGTGTCCTTGGTCAGGGCGTACAAGCGCACCAGCAGCTGAAGGGCGTCGTAATCGCTCAGGTTGTCCAACCCCCCGCGCAGCCAGCCCTGCTGGACCACGCGTTGACGCAGGCAGTCGACCCACATCCCGACATAAGCCGCCTTGATAGTCCCTCCACACTCCGAACAGCGAATAAAATAAACCAAAGCGCTGTCAGGCTTTCCGATCATGTCGTAAGCCATTGAGAGGTTCGAATACAGCAGGGTCAGGCCCGTGGCGCTGGGGCTGGCGTTGAGGCCGTCCAGTATTTCGCGCGTTACAGTGATCACGCTGTCCGGCTTTCCGAACTGAACCAGCATCACCCCCAAATTCACCGCCCGGGTGGCGCTCAGCTCGTGCCGTTTCATGGCGCGGTACTGGTTCAGGGCCTCCTGCCGATATTCCCTTTCCTCAAATAAGAAGCCCAGCTGCAGCACGTTGCTCCCGACATACACCTCGTGCGGCAGCATCCGGTCCAGGAACGCCACCCCGCTGTCCTGGCTGGAGTTGACCCAGACAAAAGCCAGGGTCTGCGCCGCTGCGGCCAGGGCAGTGAGGCCCAGCCAGAGAGTGCGGCCCGGCCCGCTGCGGCGAAGGCGCAGGAAAACCCAGGCGGCCAGCACAGTGAACGGCAGCGCGGGCAGGCAGAGCAGGTCCCAGTCGCGGATGCCCAGCATGGCGTTGGCGCTGAAAAAGAAAAACAGGGTCCCGGCCGCGCTCAGCAGCAGGAAATGGAATACGGGCCGCTCCTGCCGACCGATGCGGCGCCACCCGCCGAACGTGGCCGCCAACAGCAGCAGGAACGCCGCCGGGGCGACGAGCAGCAGGAGATTGAGCTTGAACAGCAGATAACGGGGATCGTACAGGGTGAACGGGGCCTGCTCGCTCAAGAGGGAGGGCCAGAGCGGTGTCAGCCCCGGGGGGTTGAAAAACAGCAGGCCGGCCAGCGCTCCCAGAACGCAGAGTGTGAGGATGACACCGAAATCCCGCTTGGCGGTCTTGACAGCGCGGTCCCCCGCCGGAGCCCGTCCGCGCAGCCAGACAAAAAGCAGGGCCGGCAGCAGCATCGCGGCGCTCAGGTGCGACAGCAACGCCAGGGCCGCCGCGATGCTCAGAGCCCAAGGCAGGCCTTTTCCCTCCCCGGAGAGAGCCTTGATCCCCAGGTAGAGAAACAGGCAGGCAAACAGGTTGACCAGGGTGTAGCTTTCAACATATCCCAGGAACAGCTGGAGCGTACCGCCGAAAGCCAGGATCAGGAACACGGCTGTCCGGCTTTCGCGGCTGTCCCGGCAGAGCAGCCCAGCCATACGCCAGGTCAGCCACAGCAGCACCGGCAGCAGCAGCACGGCCAGAAGGGCGTAGGCCACGGCCCCGTCGGCTATCCCGAGCAGCGTGAGCAGACGCTGGAACAGCTGGTGGGTGAAAAAGTCGAGCGGCTCGTTGGGATGCAGGTAGAACGGCTTGCGGACATTGTCGATCAGCGCCCAACCATCTCCCATAAAAAAGTTCTGTTCGCGCAGGCCCCAGCCCACCGCCACAACCGCCAGCGACGGCCAGAACCATTTCCGGCCTGGCGTGCCCAACCCCTCCCAGACACTGTTCACACTACTGGTCAGCCCAGGCGGCTCGCGCTCGAACCAGCCGCTCTTGCCGGCCAGGCCGGCCAGCGCCAGGAGCGTAACGGTCAGCCAGGCGGGCAGCCAGACCGCAGCCGCGGCCTGGCCCGCGATAAGGCCCCAGAGCCAGGAGGGGCCGCCGGTCAGCGGCAGCACTGTCAGGGCCGACCAGAGCAGCGGCAGGAGAAAAAGGTAGCCCGGAAAGCCCTTGTCTTGTCGCGCCGCGGGCTTGTTCGCCTGGGTTGCGATACGTCCTCCTCGGAAAGAGGGGCGGTCAGACCACCGCGCCCTGGGCTTTGAGGTCCGCGCGGACTTTGGCGATATCGATATCCCGCAGGCCACTGCCGCCCGTGTGCGCGGCAGAGGCAGCCACCCCGGCGGCGTGCCCGATGCACATCACGATCGGCTGCACGCGGTAGGCGCTGTGCGCCTCGTGGGTGCCCCAGATCGCCCGGCAGCCCATGACCAGGTTGTCCAGGCCCTTGACTGTCATGGAGCGGTAGGGGATGCCGTAGCTCTTGCCCTCCGGGATCCCGATGATCGTGGTGCCGCTGCCGGTGGGGTTGTGGATGTCGATCGGGTAGCAGCCGCGGGCGATGCTGTCCTCGAACTCGCGGCAACTGAGCAGGTCATCCTGGGTCACCTGATAGTCGCAGACCACGCGGCGGCTCTCGCGCACGCCCACCTGGGAGGCCACCTGCGAGAGGTAGGCTTTCTCGAACCCGGGCAGGTATTTGACGGCGAAACGCGCGGTGTCGCGCACCTGGCCCAGGCCCTTGATCTCCATCTGAGTCTGGTCCCAGGGGTTGGTGGCGTCATACTTGACCAGACGGGTGGTGTTGAACGCGATCACGCCCTCGCGCGGGGTGCAGAACCAGAGCGTGTCCTCGCGCGGCGAGCTGAACTCGCCCGCGGCGCGGGCTTTTTCGGTCAGGGCCTTGAAACTGCGGTCCCACTTGTTTTTCTTGATCGCTTTCATGGCGCGGTCCAGGTCGACCCCGCTCATTTTGAAAAAGAGCGTCGAGGGCTGCGTGAACCCGTCCTCGCGGCGGCCCAGCTCCCAGTCCGCTCCGGCGAAACAGGCCAGGTCGCCATCCCCGGTGGCGTCCACGAAATAGTCCGCCGAAAAGCGCATCTCGCCCGATTTGGTCGCCACCTTGACCGCGCTCACTTTCTTGCGCCGCACCGTGGCCCCGAACACGAAGGAGTGGAACAACACATCCGCACCGCTGGCAAGCAGAAGGTCCAGCTCGACCATCTTCAGCACTTCGCTGTCCGTGGCGTCCTTGTGCATCGGCGAGCCGTAGCCGCCCGCTTTGATCAGGCCCTGGCGCACCTCCTCGAACAGCCCGGAGTTGACCTGCGCACCCGCGGTCTCGAACGGCATGAACGGCTCGACCAGCCCGGCGGTGGCCATGCCGCCCAGGAACCCGTAGCGCTCGACAAGCAGCACTTTCTTGCCCGCGCGCGCGGCGGCCACGGCGGCGCAGACCCCGCCCGGGCCTCCGCCTGCCACCAGGATGTCGTAGTGCCGCTCGGCGGCGGGCTCACTGCCCGCGGCCACGGCCCGCCCGCCGAAAGCCCCCAGCAGCGCGCCCGAGCCGATCAGGCTGCGCAGGAATCCGCGTCGTCCCTGGGTCATGATATGCTCCTCGCTCTGAATTAAGTATTGGCACTCGTTCAATTCAACGCGATTCATCCGGCGCGGCCGGACGGTGCAGCACCAGGAGGTCGCCCTGCCGCGCGCCGGCCACCCGCGCTATCACCGGACACTTGGCCTTGAGCAGGAAAAACGCCTCCAGCGTGGTCTCGTTCAATGTCTCGAAATTCCCCTGGCCCTTCGATATGAGCAGGTCCGCCCGTCCAAGCTCCTCCAGGAACTCCGCCCCGCAGAGCGAGAGAACGCAACCGGCCGAGTCATCCCCGTTGTCGATCACCCGGGCGAAACGGTCCACCCCCGCCTGGAGGGCGTCCTCACGCGTGATGTCGTTCAGGATCGGCGCGCCGCGCGTGGCAAATGTCACCGTAAGGCCCGGGTTCAGGGCCTTGATCTGCTCCAGGAACAGACGGTCGAACACCACCTCGCCGGCGTTGTCGCCCACGTACAGAAGGCGCCGGGCCCCGGCCAGCGCGCGGCGCAGGCTGTGCACGGAGTCGCGGTCCAGTTCGACGGAGAGCGAGTGCTCTATCGCCGCCTCCACATCCGCCTCGCTCAGGCCGATATGGATGCCGAAATCGATGATATTGCCCGCGATGGCCAGGCGCAGCGCGGTCTCGAACGGGTCGGACGCGCCCCGGATCAGGCTTTCCAGGTGCGGAACACGCGCCAGGATGAAACCGTTGAAACGCGACTTGGCCCCGTTGTAGGGGTCGGCGACCCCGCTCAGGCGGCGGATGATTTTCTGTATCCTGCCGGCCATGGCCGGCGGCGGCTCGCTGGTGTCCATGCCCGAGACAACGGCGCAGGCCTCGAGCAGGGCGCGCTCGTGCAGCGCGGGGTCATCGCTCACCAGACGGGCGGCGTCCAAAGTCTGGCGGATAAAGCAGGGTATGCATTCGGGGTGTGTTTTCACGTGCTGACAATCTCCACTTACAACTGAATGAAAATAAAGTGAACATACTGAGGCGCAAGAAATATCGGCGGGAAGGGCGGTCCAGCTCAGGGCAAGGGCACCGGATGGGCCGGGGCGCGGCCCTCCAGGGCCTCGACCAGGTTGTCCACGGCCAGACGGGTCATGCGGCTGCGGGTGGCCAGGGTGGCGCTGCCCAGGTGCGGCAGCAGCACCACGTTCGGCAGTTCGGCCAGGCCGGGATGTAACTGCGGCTCGGCCTCGTAGACATCCAGCCCGGCAGCGAAAATACGATGTTCACGCAGGGCCTCCACCAGGGCGGCCTCATCCAGCACCGGGCCGCGGGCGGTGTTGATCAGCACGGCCGTAGGCTTGAGAAGCCCCAGCCGCCGCCGGTCGATGAGCCGCGTGGTGGCCGGGGTGAGCGGCACGTGCAGGCTCACGATATCGCTTTCGCGCAGAAGGTCATCCAGCTCGACCCGGCGCGCGCCCAGGCTCGCTTCCGCCTCCGGGTGGGCGCTGCGTCCCCAGTAGAGGATTTTCATCCCGAACCCCACGGCCCGTCGCGCCACGGCCAGCCCGATCCGCCCCAGGCCGACCACGCCCAGGGTGCGGCCGTGGATGTCCTGGCCAAGAAACATCTCCGGGGCCCAGCCCTGGAACCTGCCCTCGCGGGTGTATCGGTCGGCCTCGGGAACGCGGCGGCAGGCGGAGACGATCAGCGCCCAGGCCAAGTCGGCGGTGGCCTCGGTCAGCACGCCGGGGGTGTGGGTCACTATCAGACCGTGCTCTTTGGCCGCTGCCAGGTCGATGTTGTTGTAACCCACGGCATAGTTCGAGACCACGCGCAACTCGGGGTGGCCCGCGATGAACTCCCGGTCGATCCGGTCGCTCAGCATGCTGAGGATGCCGCTGCAGCCGCGCGACAGACTGTCGAGCTCCGCGCTGTCCAGGTCGCGGTCCTCGGGGTTGAGCGTCACAGCGTAACGGGAGCAAAGCTCATCCAGGGCCGGACCGGGCACCCGGCGGGTGACCAGGACTTTGAAGGACATATGCGGATTTCCGTCTCTGGGATCAGGAATGACGGCCAGCCACTGGGCAGATATCCCGCCCGGCCAGCAGGATGGCGCTCACGGTCTTGGAGTCGGTGATAAGGCCCGCGTCGATCAGGTCCAGCGCCTCCAGGAGGTTGAACTCGCGGACCTCCAGACGCTCCTGCGGGTCTGGGCTTGGTTCGCCCGGAACGAGACCCTCGGCGCGGTAGAGGTAGACCACCTCGTCGCTGAAACCCGGCGAGCTGTGGAGGCGGGCAAGCAGGGTCAGCTCGCGCGCGACATAGCCGGTCTCCTCGGCCAGCTCGCGGCGCGCGGCGGCCAGCGGGTCCTCGCCCGGCTCCAGACGGCCGGCGGGGACCTCCCAGACATACTCATCCAGGGCGTAGCGGTACTGGCGCACCAGCACGATCCTGCCCCCCGGCAGGCAGGCCACCACAGCCGAGGCCCCCGGGTGATGCACCACCTCGCGCCGGACCGCGTCCGTGTGCCCCGGCTCGATCACCTGGTCCACATCGACTTTCAGCAGCCAGCCGTCCAGCACCCGCTCGCCGGAGACTTTCTTGCCTGTGGGATCGCTCATCTCAAACACACTCCCTTATCCGGTCTTCAGTCCGGCCACAACGGCAAAGTTTCACGGGCGAACACAAGGTTCGCCCCTACGACACCGCCCGGCATCCCAGAAGAGTAAACCCGCCTGCGGCTGTCAGGCCGCCGCGGTTGTTGCCTTTGGGGGCCGCACCTGTCTGAGCCTCCCGCCAGGGCAGCGTGCAATCGAGCCTGAAACGGCCAGGGATGTAATTGCCGCACAGCCCGGCGGCGATTCGCGGCAGCTCCGCCGCTGCATCGCGGCAGCGAAATCGATACTTCGTGAACACCATAGTCAGAAACAATGTCGCGGTTTGGACGAGGCAAGCGGCCTGTACCGGCCCCCGCTGGCTTTGCTGCTTTGGCCGAAACTAAAGCAGAACAGAGTCTTTCGTCTTCTCACTGCAACTCCCTAACCGGACATTGCTGGGAGCGAGGGGATTCAATCTTATAAATCTGGCTCGGTATGCCGTGCCCCTTCATCAAAGCTCATTTCCAGTCCAGAGCCACGCCCTCGCACGCCCGGCGCAGCGAGCCGATAGTGGCCGCGTAGTCCGGGCTGCGGAAAATGAACGTCCCGACCACCAGGTTGTTCACCCCGGCGGCCACGGCCAGAGGGGCGGTCTCCAGGTTGATCCCCCCGTCGATCTGGACCATGGGCGTTTCCAAGCCCGATTTTTCATAGTGGCGGCGCAGCTCGCGCACCTTGTCCAGCACGCCGGGGATGAATTTCTGTCCGCCGTAGCCCGGAAACACGCTCATGAACAGCACCAGCTCGACCTTGCCCGCCAGCTTCAGCACGCCGTCCACCGGTGTGTCGGGGTTGATCGTCACCCCGGCTTTCACCCCGCGGCCGTGCAGGTGGTCGATTATCGCTCCGGGATTGTCGGTCACTTCGAGGTGGAAATTGACCAGGCTCGCCCCGGCGTCCACATACTCATCCACGTGACGCTCCGGCTCCACGATCATCAGGTGGGCGTCGAACGGCAAGTCGATCATTTGCACGTAGCGCCGGATCGTGTCCAGGTCGAACGTGACCGGCTCCACGAAACGGCCGTCCATTATGTCCAGGTGGATGCCATCCGCCCCGGCCGCTTTGATCCGGTCGAACTCGCTCTGCATGTGCGCGTGGTCGGCGTTCAGGATCGAGGGATGTATCTGTATCGGCATGCTTCCGTCCGGTTCGGGTTCTCAGTTATTGATTTTTACGCTCACGGTTCGGCCAGTCCGGGTCGCTGTAGCGGCTGCGGGCCAGGTGCCGGGCCAGGCTCATCTCAAAATCGCTCGGCGTATCCGGCTCCAGGGCTGTCCCGAACGACTGCGCGAACCCGAGGTGGAACGCCGCGGCGGCCTCCTCATAGCATACATACCGTCCGGCCGCCCGGTCAAGGCCGGTCACGCCCTGCTCCAGGGCCTGGCGCATCCGGGCGCGGGAGTCCTCATCCACCCAGGCGGGCAGGAAATCCAGGAAACGGCCCTGGCAGTTGGTCAGAAGGAGCGAGCCCTGCTGCAGGAACGCGCCCTCCACCCGACGCTGGGCGCTGCCAACCAGTTTGCGGCCCTGGAATGCGATCTCGTGACGGGTGGCGCTGGAAAAGCAGGGGTTGGCCGAGCCGGGGTGCGAGGCGGCCTTGCGCGGCCAGCCAGTGGCGGCCAGGTCGGTGCGTGCGCCCAGGCCCTCCAGCGACCCGGCGATAGCCTGCGCGATCAGCCACCAGCTCTCGCTGATGGAGCCTCCCAGGCGTTCCGTGCCGGAGGGCCCGGCGAAAGAGTAGGTCAGCTCATCATCATGCCACACGGCGCGCCCGCCGGTCAAGCGGCGCACCACGCTCACCCCGGCGGCGGCGCAGGCGGCGAGGTCCAGCTCGCGCCCGGCGCGCTGGGCATAGCCCAGGGAGACAGCGGGACCGCTCCAGCGGTAGACCCGCAGCACGGGCGGCGATTCTCCCGCTGACACCGCGCGTAGAATGGCCTCGTCCAGGGCCATGTTGAACGCAGCCCCGCCCGGACCGCTGTCCAGGAAACGCCAGGGACGGCCAAACTCAGGGCTCATCCGGCGTGTCCCCGTAGCCCGGCAGGTCGATCCGGCAGCAGACATTCAGCTCACGGGCGGCCTTGCCCTCGTTGAGACGGCCCACCGGAGTGGTGACGGGCGCTTTCTGCAGCAGATCGGGGTTCTCCCGCGCCTCTGCCGCCACCCGGATCATGGCCTCGCAGAAAGAGTCCAGACTCTCCGGGCTCTCGGTCTCGGTCGGCTCGATCATCAGCGCCTCCTGCACGATCAGCGGGAAATAGATCGTGGGCGCGTGGAACCCGTAGTCGAGAAGGCGCTTGGCCATGTCCAGAGTGCGCACGCCCTGGGCTTTCTGGCGCGTGCCGCTGAACACACACTCGTGAAGGCAGTCCCCGCTGTAGGGCAGGTCGAAATGCGGCAGAAGCCGGTTCTTGATGTAGTTGGCGTTGAGCACCGCCATCTCGGTCACGCGCTTGAGGCCCGCGGCCCCGTGCATGCGGATGTAGACCCAGGCCCGCAGCAGCACCCCGAAATTGCCGTACAGCCCGTGCAGCTTGCCGATGGACTGCGGGCGGTCGTAGTCCAGGTAGTAGCCCACCTCGCCCTTTTCCACCACCGGCACGGGCAGGAACGGAGCCAGCTCTGCGCTCACTCCCACCGGCCCGGCGCCCGGTCCTCCGCCGCCGTGGGGCGTGCTGAATGTCTTGTGCAGGTTGAAATGCAGGACGTCCACCCCCAGATCCCCGGGGCGGGCGCGCCCGAGCAGGGCGTTCAGGTTGGCCCCATCCATGTAGAGCTTGGCCCCGGCCGCGTGCAGGATCCCGGCGGCCTTGGGCAGGTTCTTCTCGAACAGCCCCAGGGTGTTGGGGTTGGTGATCATCATGGCCGCGGTGTCGCTGTCAGTCAGGGCGGCCAGCCGCTCCAGGTCGATAAGCCCGTCCGGCCCGCTCTTGAGCACCACGGGCTGGTAGCCGGCAATGGCCAGGCTGGCCGGGTTGGTGCCGTGGGCGCTGTCCGGGATCAGCACCTTGCTGCGGGGATGGCCCTGGGCCTGGTGCCAGGCGCGGATCACCAGCATGCCGGTCAACTCGCCCTGCGCTCCAGCCGAGGGCTGGAGAGTCACCCGCGACACCCCGGCGATCTCGGCCAGGTACGAGGCCAGCTCGTGCATCACCTGCAGCGCGCCCTGGCTCGCCGCCGCGGGCGTGTGCGGGTGCAGGCCGGCGAAACGCGGGTGACGGGCCGCGGCCTCGTTCACTTTGGGGTTGTGTTTCATCGTGCAGGAACCCAGGGGATAGAGGCCCTTGTCCACGTGGTAGTTGAGCGTGGAAAGGCGCACGAAATGCCGCACGGCGTCCACCTCGTCCACCTCGGGCAACTCGGGCGCCGCGGCGCGGCGGGCCCAGGCCGGCAGGAGCTCGGTCAACGGGCGCACCGGCACATCCGGCTCCGGGAAACGCACCCCGCGGCGTCCCTCGCGGGAGAGGTTGAAAATGGTGCTGTTCGGGCTGGAATCCATGGCACGGTCGTTTCTGTCCATAAAGACTGAAGTTGTTCGTTTACATTCAGGGCCGGCGTTTGCCGCCCGGGTCAAAGCTCCACGGTGTCGCCGGGCCGGACCACGGTCACCTGAGCCGGGGTCAGGGCCTCCACCCGGCGCTTGAAAGCCTCCGGGTCCTGGGTGATCACCTCCCAGGTGTTGTAGTGCAGGGGCACCACTGTCTTGGGCCGCAGCATCCGCACCGCCTCGAGGGCGTCCTCCGGTCCCATGGTGAAATTGTCGCCGATGGGCAGCAGGACAGTGTCGATGTGGTTGAGCCGCCCGATCAGGTCGAACTCGATGGTCAGGGCCGTATCGCCGGGATAATATACCGTGTGGCCCTCGGACTTGAGCAGGAAACCGCAGGGCGTGCAGTAGACCCCCGGGGCCCCCTCCACTCCGCCGCCGTGAAAGGCCGGAGTGAGCTTGACCGTGCCGAACTCGAACTCGTACTTTCCGCCGATGTGCATGCGGTGGACCGAAACGCCCTTCTCGGCGAGGAACCCGGCCAGCTCGTAGGTGGTGACCACCGGCGCGCCGGTGCGGCGCGAGATGGCGACCGTGTCGCCCAGGTGGTCGCTGTGGCCGTGGCTGAGCAGGATCGCGTCGCACTCCACGCTCTCCGCCTTGACCGTGGCGTGCGGGTTACCGGTCAGGTAGGGGTCGAACAGAACCTTGTGCCGCCCGGTGTCGATCCGGAACGCGGCGTGTCCGTAATAGGTAAGGCTTGCCATTGGGTGGCGCTCCCTGGTTGTGTTGGGGGGTGCGGGGGGCGAGGGAGCTGCCTGCTCCCTGGGGCCAGCCCGGAGTTCCAATATAAATCCATGGCCCCATATGTTCAAGGGAGAGGCGAAGCCGCCGCCGGGGCCGCGCCACGGGCGGGACCGCCGGACGGGAGCTCCGGTCCGACTGTGGAAGCAGGTTGTTGCCAGGCGGGGCGCTTCAAGATATTATTCATGTTCCGCTGGGCCGGCCCGATCGGGTCGGGCCCAGGAAATACTCTCCTGCGGCGGGGCGACAGTGGATTATTCGGTCCTGGCAATCTTTCTGCTGGTGTACCTGGGGATGTTCCTGGGCGGGATACCGCCGCTGGCGCTCGACCGCACCGGGGTGGCTCTGCTGGGCTCGATCGCCCTGCTGGCCCTGGGACGGGTGGGCACCGGCTCGGCCGCGCAGGCGGTGGACCTTCCCACCATGGCCCTTCTGTTCGGGCTGATGATAGTTTCGGCGCAGTTCCGCCTGGCCGGGTTCTACACCTGGCTGGTGCGGCGGGTGGGAGCGGCGCGGGTGAGCCCGCCGTGGCTCCTGGCCCTGGTGATCCTGACCGTGGCGGGGCTTTCCGCCCTGCTGGCCAATGACATAGTCTGCCTGGCGGTGGCCCCGGTGCTGATCGAATGCTGCCGCGCCCGCGGGCTGGACCCGCTGCCGTTCCTTCTGGCCCTGGCCTGTTCGGCCAACGTCGGCTCCGCGGCCACGCTGATCGGCAACCCGCAGAACATGCTGATCGGCCAGGTGCTGCACCTGTCGTTCCGCGGCTACCTGCTGACCGCGTTCGCGCCGGTGGCCCTGGGCCTGGCCGTGGTCTGGGCGGTGGTGTACCTGCTCTACCGCAAGAAATGGCGCCGTCCGGGCGGCGGCGCTCCGGTGGACGGGCCGCCGATCAACCGCTGGCAGGCCTACAAGGGCCTGGCCGTGCTGGTGGCGCTGGTGGTCTTTTTCCTGCTGGCCCCCTGGCCGCGCGAGGCGGCGGCCCTCGCTGCGGCCGGCCTGTTGCTCTGCTCGCGGCGGATGCGCTCGCGCGAGATGCTGGCCCTGGTGGACTGGCAGTTGATCGTGCTGTTCTGCGGGTTGTTCGTGGTCAATTACGCCCTTCAGCAAAGCGGCTGGCTGGAGGTCTTTCTGCAGGGCGCCGCCGAGCGGGGTATGGACCCGGCCGCCCCCGGCTGGCTGTTCGTGCTGAGCGCGGCCCTGAGCAACCTGGTCTCCAACGTGCCCGCGGTGATGCTCCTTCTGCCCTCGGCCACGCAGCCACAGGCCGGGGCGGTGCTGGCCCTGTCCTCCACCCTGGCCGGCAATTTCCTGCTGGTCGGCTCCATCGCCAACCTGATCGTGGCCGACCAGGCCGGCCGCTACGGGGTCCGGATCACCTGGAGCGAGCACGCCCGGGTGGGGGTGCCGGTCACCCTGGCCACGCTCCTTATCGCCGCGCTGTGGCTCCGTCTTGTGTTCTGAACCTTCCGCACACTGCACGCAGTCCCCGCATATGCTGCGAGGCCAAGGCCATACTGCGCAAGTGGATTGACTCCGGCCGCCGGATACGGTACTATTCATCCATACATCAACCCTTCCTCAAGGAGGACATTTGCTGACCAGAAACGTGGCGTTCATGGCCCTGACAGCTGTCCTTGCCCTGACAGCCTGCCGCGGCGGGGAGAACAAAGACCGTATGCAATCCGCAACCCAGACCGGACCCCAGTTCAAGTACCTGGCCGAGCAGTTCGCCGACCTGAAAGTCCTGCGCTACCAGATTCCGGCTTTCGAGCAGCTCAGCCCGCAGCAGAAAGCGCTGGTCTACTACCTGTACGAGGCCGGCCTGAGCGGCCGCGACATCCTCTGGGACCAGAACTGCAAGTACAACCTCACGGTGCGCCACAGCCTCGAGAACATCGTACGCACTTACAAGGGTGACCGCGAGAGCCAGAACTGGAAGGATTTCATGGTCTACGTGAAGCGGGTCTGGTTCTCCAACGGAATCCACCATCACTACTCGAACAACAAGATCATGCCCGGTTTCCCGGCCGAATATTTCGCCGAGCTGGCCGAGGGCTCCGACCCGGCCGGTTTCCCGCTGCAGGACGGCGAGAGCGTGGCCCAACTCGCCGCGCGCCTGACCCCGGTGCTGTTCGACCCCGCGGTGGCGGCCAAGCGGGTGAACCTCGATTCAAGCGTGGACCTGGTCACCTCCAGCGCCAACAATTTCTACGAGGGCGTGACCCAGGCCGAGGCCGAGGCTTACTATAAGGCGAAAATGAACCCCCAGGACCCGGAACCGGTCTCCTGGGGCCTCAACTCCAAGCTGGTCAAAGAGAACGGCCAGATCGAGGAGCGGGTCTGGAAAGTGGGCGGGATGTACGGCCCGGCCATCGAGAAGATCGTGTTCTGGCTGGAAAAAGCCGCCGGCGTGGCCGAGAACGAAAGCCAGCGCAAGGCCCTGGAGGCGCTGATACAGTTCTACCGCAGCGGCGACCTGAAACAGTTCGACCAGTTCAGTATCCTCTGGGTCGAGGACTCCACCGCCACGGTGGATGTGATAAACGGGTTCATCGAGACCTACGGCGATGCCCTCGGGTTCCGGGCCACCTACGAGTCGCTGGTCTATTTCAAGGACCGGGAGTCCACCCGGCGCATGGAGGCCATCGCCGGCCAGGCCCAGTGGTTCGAGGACCACTCGCCGATCCTGGACCAGCACAAGAAGAAAAAAGTCACCGGGATCAGCGGCCGGGTGGTCGCCGTGGCCGGCGAGGCCGGGGATGTCACCCCCTCCACGCCCATCGGGATCAACCTGCCAAACGCCAACTGGATCCGGACGCGCTACGGCTCCAAGAGCATCACTATCAGCAACCTGGTCCATGCCTACGATGAGGTGGCCCGCACCAGCGGCGTGCTGGAGGAATTCAACCTCCGGCCCGAGAGCATCGAGCGCCAGCGCCAGTGGGGCGACCTGGCCGACAACCTGCACACCGACCTGCACGAGGTGATCGGACACGCCAGCGGGCAGATAAACCCGGGCGTGGGCCAGCCCAAGGAAACGCTGAAGAACTACGGCAGCACCCTGGAGGAGGCCCGCGCCGACCTGGTGGCCCTGTACTACCTGCCCGACCCCAAGATGGTCGAGATCGGCGTGATCTCCACGCCGGAGGTGGGCAAGGCCGCCTATGACGACTACATCACCAACGGCCTGCTGGTGCAGCTGGCGCGGGTCAAGCCCGGCGAGCAGATCGAGGAGGCCCACATGCGCAACCGGGCCCTGGTCTGCCGCTGGGTGCTGGAAAAAGGCGCCCCGGACAAGGTGGTGGAGCCGGTCACCCAGGACGGCAAGACCTACTACGTGGTGAACGACTACGACAAGCTGCGCGTGCTGTTCGGCGCGCTCCTGCGCGAGATACAGCGCATTGAGAGCGAGGGCGACTACACCGGCGGGCAGGCCCTGGTGGAAAACTACGGCGTCAAGGTGGACCCGGCGCTGCACCAGGAGGTGCTGGCGCGCTACGCCAAGCTGAACATCGCGCCCTATTCGGGTTTCATCAACCCGCTGCTCAAGCCCGTGCTGCAGGACGGGAACGTGGTGGACGTGCAAGTGGAGTACCCGGAGGATTTCACGGCCCAGATGCTGTACTATGCCGATACCTATTCGTTCCTGCCCGTTACGAATTGAGAAGCCCGCAGACCAGTCCCCCGGCCGGAACGGTTCCGGCCGGGGGATATTAAGCCCCGGAGCCGCCACGGTTTGTAGAGGGTCCTGTCTTTACTTTTTCGTATTGAAACAGTTACATTTTAAGAGCCCAAGATTGAGTTTCCATCGCGGGCGATTCTGGATTTACCGTTCCCGGATAGCTCTAAAATGATCGGGATTTAAGATGCCCTCTCGCTCAGGCCGGCCCAACCGGACGCCAGGCGGTTCAGCCCCCGGCGGACGGAGCCAGGACAATTCCCACCATCGCATCGCACAGCTCGAAACTGAGCTGGCCCAATCCCAGGAACAGCGCGACACGCTCGCCCGCAACTACTACTCGCTCCTGTCCGCAATCAACATGCCCGGTGTCAGTGTCGACAGCCAATGGCGGCTGACCGGCTACTGGGGCAATTTCAGCACCCTGCGCGAATGGGTTTCGGAACTGGCCGCCAAAAAGGCCCCCCTGAGCGAACTTCTCCAGGACGGTGATTTCCAGAAAATAGAGGCGCATTTCTCCCAGATCGAGGCCCTGGCCGGCCTGCCCTTCGACCGGAACGACGAGCCCTGGGTGGTGGAATACGAAGGCCCGGATGACAAAGAGCGGATCGGCCGGGACTGGCGGGTCTCGCGCTCCTGCGACCCGAGCCACTGGCGCCTGGTCCGGCGCGACGGCCGCATGGAGCTCGAGCACCGTTTCCACCCGGAGAGCGAGGCGGACTGCTATCTGATGCTCGACCGGTCCCTGAACCGTCCGGACCGGGACATTAAAGTGATCTACCGCATCCACACCGGACACGCCCACAACCGCATGCGCGACTTCTCCCTGGTGATCGGCGGGGCGCTCGGCAACGAGGAAATGCTCTGCGACAGCCTGGGCTACACGGTTTGCGTCGCCTCGCTTTACAACACGCAGACACGCATCCAGCGCCAGGCCACCGACCTGGTGCTCCGGCACGAGGTCCTGGCTTCGGACCGGGATTACGAGATCGTGGTCGAGCGCACGGGCGGGAGGATAAGACGCTGGATGACCGACCTTAAGACCGGCCGGAAGATGCCACTGCTGGAGACTATCGATTCCGACGCGGTCTATGATCGCAGCCCCTACCTCGGGTTCACCACCTTCGCCGGCCAGGCCCGTTTCTTCGGGATACGCGTCCTGACCCGCAAGTCACTGTTCCGGGTCAACCGTTTCCGTATCCCGTTCGAGGTGGAGGTGGGGCTCAAGGGCATGAACGGGCGGCGGTTCAAGTTGCGCATGGGCCGGGAGGTGCACGACGGGCTGCGCTGGACCCTGATGTTCGAGGACATCACCGAGCAGAAACGCTCGGCGGAGAAAATCCGGTTCAGCGAGGAAAAGTACCGCGCCCTGTTCGAGATGGAATCGGACGCCCTGTTCCTGATCTCCAACGTGGACGGCAGGATACTGGAGGTGAACCAGGCGGCGGTGGAAATGTACGGCTACAGCCGCAGCGAGCTGCTCCGCCTGCGTAACCTCGACCTCTCAGGTGAGCCGGACCAAACCCACGCCGCCACGTTGAGCAGGCTGACCGTCATCCCGGTGCGCTGGCACCGCCGCAAAGACGGTGCCGTGTTCCCGGTGGAGATAAACGCCCGGCATTTCACCTGGCAGGGCCTGCCGGTGCACCTGGCGGCCATCCGGGGGATCGAGGAGCGGATACGCTCCCATAAGGTCCAGGAGGAGCAGCACCAGTTCCTGCGGCAGGTGATCGACATGAACCCCAGCATGATCTACGTGCTGGATGAAGAGGGCCGCAACATTCTGGCGAACGAGACTTTCAGGCATTTCCTGGGGGTCGGGCCGGAGGAGATAACCGGAAAATACTCCGATGAGTTCTTCCTGGACCGTGAGGACGGCCTGAACTCCAGGCAGGCCGACCGGGAGTTGCTCGAGGGCTCGAAAGACAAACATGTCCTGGAGCAGAACGTGCGGGACCGCAAGGGACAGCTTCACCGTCTGTACACGGTCAAGATCGCGGAGCGGAATGCCGCGGGCAAAGTCTGCCGGATATTCGGGGTCAGCACCGACATCACCGCCATCCGTCAGAGCGAGGAGGCGCTGCGCCGCAGCGAAAAACGTTTCCGCGAGCTGTTCGAGCACTCCAACGACGCGGTCTTCATCCACGACCTGGAGGGCCGCACCCTGGATGTCAACCGCCAGGCCTGCCGCATGCTGGGCTACACGCGCGCGGAACTTCTGGACCGCCATGTCGTCTCCCTGCATCCCGAGGCGGACCGCGAATCCGGCCAGCGTCACCTCCAGGGCATCGGCCTGCAAGGCGGCATATCGATCGAGTCCCGGCTCCTGCGTGCCGACGGCAGCCGGATCGAAGTGGAAATCAGCTCCAAGCTGATCGACCTGGAAACCCGGACCGTCCAGAGCGTCATCCGCGACATCACCGCGCGCAAGCGCGGCGAGGCCGCCCTGCGCGACAGCGAGCGCAAGTACCGGGTGCTGTTCGATACCTCCTCCGAGGCCCTCTCAATTATCGACGTCGAAACCGGGCGCTATATCGAGGTCAACCGTGCCGGGCAGGAACTTTTCGGCTATACCAGAAAGGAATTCCTCGAGGATATAAAGCCCCAGGACCTGAACCCGGAGCCGGAGCAATCCCTGCAGCACATGAAGGACATAATCGCCAGTGACAAGGTCCACCGCTTCGAGATGATCCACCTGCACAAGAACAAGACCCGCATCCCGGTCGAGATTTATGCCGCCCCCTTTTCGCTCGACGGACACAGGTACATCCTGGCCCAGGCGCGGGACATCACAGAGCGCAAGCGCGCCGAGGAGGCGCTGCGCGAGCGGGAGCGCCGCTACCGGGCGCTGTTCGACACCTCCTCGGAAGCCCTCTGCGTTTTTGATTTGAAGGACCAGACCTTCATCGAGGCCAACCGTGCGGCCCTGGAGCTTTACGGTTATTCCAGGGAGGAGTTCATCGGCCTGACACCCTACGCGATGACCCATGACCCGGAGCTTACGGAAAAGAACTTCGAACGGCTGCTCAAGGATTGCGAGTTCCACCTTCAGGAGATTACCAATTTCCGGAAAGACGGCAGCAGTGTGCCGGTGGAGGTTTTCGGCACCCTGTTCCAGCTCGAGGGCCGGAATATGATCATGATCCAGGTGCGCGATATCACCGAACGCAAGAAAGCCCAGCGTCTCCTGCTTGAAAGCGAGGCCCGCAGCCGGGCCATGCTGGAGGCCATACCCGACCTGATGTTCCGGCTGGACAGGCAGGGCATGTTCCTGGATTACAAGGGACACAAGGACTGGCTCTATCTGCAGCCGGATCAGTTCCTTGGAAAATCCATCAGTGAAGTGATGCCCGGGCATATCGCCGAAACCCTGATGCGTAAAATCGAGCAGACATTGCAGTCCGGCCTCATGGAGTGGTTCGAGTACGAGCTGGCGATGCCCGATGGGATGCATTTTTACGAATGCAGGATGGTCGCCATCGATCCGACCCAGGTGCTGGCGCTGGTGCGCGACATCACCGAGCGCCATATAGCCGCGGCTCAACTGGCCCAGGCGCACTCCGAGCTGGACCAGATCTTCAACGCCACCAATCCCATTGCGGTGATCGGGGCCGACAAGTCGGTCCTGCGGGTCAACCGCAGCTGGATCGAGGTTTTCGGGCAGAGGATAGAGGACCTGGTCGGGCAGCAGTGCTGCGACCTGTGGTCCGGCACCCGCTGCAATACGGCCAACTGCCCGCTCGAAAAGATACGCTCCGGCCTGGACAAGTACGAGCTGGAGATCGAAAAGAGACTGCTGGACGGCAGCAAGCTGCCCTGCATCCTGACTGTCACGCCTTTCCGCGACCCGGAGGGCAAGCTGCTGGGGATCGTGGAAAGCTTCAAGGACATCTCCGAGCTCAAGCTGCTCGAGCAGGAGCGCCTGCGCTCGGATAAGCTCGAATCGATCGGCCTGTTAGCCGGGGGGATCGCCCACGATTTCAACAACATCCTCACCTCCATCCTGGGCAACGCCTCCCTGGCCCGGATGATGGTCAAGCCGGAGGACAGCGTGACCGAGCCGCTGAGCGCGATCGAGAACTCCAGCCTGCGCGCCCGCGAGCTGACCATGCAGCTGCTGACTTTCAGCCGCGGCGGCCAGCCGGTCAAGCGCATCGCCTCGCTGGCCGACCTGGTGCAGGAGGCGGTGAAATTCGCCCTCAGCGGATCGAGTGTCAGCTACGAGCTGAAATTCCAGCCGCAGCTCTGGGCGGTGGAGGTCGATCCCGGCCAGATCAACCAGGTGCTGAACAACCTGATAATCAACGCGGACCAGGCCATGCCCAAGGGCGGGACAATCCGGATCAGCCTGGACAACTGCCGTCTGCGCAAAAACCAGGTCCCGGGCCTGGAGGCGGGACGCTATGTACGGATGAGCCTTTCGGACAGCGGTATCGGCATCGCCCCCGAACTCATGCCGCGCATCTTCGACCCCTATTTCACCACCAAGCAGAAAGGCAGCGGCCTGGGCCTGGCCACGGTCTATTCGATCGTGAAGCGTCACGGCGGCGTCATTGTTGTGGAAAGCGAACTGCAGAAAGGCACCACTTTCAAGCTCTGGTTCCCGGCCTCCAGTCAGAAACAGACTGCCTTGGAGGAAAAGTCGGCGGTCCGTGCCGGGCGCGGCGAATCCATACTGGTGATGGATGACGAGGCCGCGGTGCGCAAGGTGCTTCAGGGCATGCTCGAAAAGCTGGGCTACCGGGTGGAGCAGGCGGCGGACGGGGATGCGGCGGTGGAGCTTTTCATCCAGCGGCTGGCCCAGGGCAAGCCGTTCGACGCGGTCATCATGGACCTGACCATCCCCGGCGGCATGGGCGGGCGCGAGGCGGTGCAGAAACTGCTCGAGATCGACCCTCAAGTCAAAGCCATAGTCTCCAGCGGATACTCCAACGAACAGGTGCTTTCAGACTTCCGCAAATACGGTTTCAGTGGTATAATGACCAAGCCCTACCGTCTCGAGGAACTGAAAGCTGTCATGAACCGGGTCCTGTACGAGCCTTGAAGCACCGGTTCCGAGCAGGCATCCCGGCCTATCCCGCTTCCAACTCTCACATTTTCCATCGAAGGCGCAGCGATGAAAAAATCCTCCTGCTTTCTGAGCCTTTCCGCCGCCCTGGCTTTCCTCTGTCTGCTCGATTCAACGCCGCTCGCCGCCCAGACCGCACCCGACCTGTTCAACCAGTCCTGGCCCTCGTCCTGGATCGCCTGCCCGGGCGTGGAGGCGCAGGGCTGCGCGGTGAGCCTTTTCCGCCGGACTTTCGAGCTGGCCGGCGTGCCGGAGAAGTTCATTGTCCACGTGAGCGCCGACAACCGCTACCGCCTGTACCTCAACGGGGAGGAGGTCTCGGAGGGCCCCTCGCGCGGCGACCCAGACCACTGGCGTTACGAGACGGTGGACCTGGCCCCGCGCCTCAAAGCCGGCCGCAACGTGCTGGCCGCCCTGGTCTGGAACTACGGCGAGCAGCGGCCCTGGGCCCAGATGTCCTGCCGCAGTGCTTTCGTGCTGCAGGGCGACGGCCTGGCCGAACAACTGGTCAACAGCGGGACCGAAACCTGGAAAGTGATGCAGGACAAGGCGTTCACCACAATCCCCTCCGGTTGGGATGCCGCGCTGGACAAGGCCGAGGGGATTTTCGATTTCCGGGTCGTGGGCCCGGGCGACCACGTAGAGGCGGGCCTTCACCCCTGGGGCTGGACCGGCCTCGATTTCGATGATTCCGCCTGGCTGGCCCCGGTCGTGGCGGGCAGCCGCAATCCTGCCCCGCGTGGCATGCTGGACGGCGGCTCGCCCTGGAACCTCATCCCGCGTCCCATCCCGCCCATGGAGAAACGCCCCGAGGCGCCGGGCCACATCCGCCGCGCGGCCGGGATCGCCGCGGACGAGGGTTTCCTTAACGGGGGCAAGCCTTTAAATGTTCCGGCCAACAGCCGGGTCAGCCTGCTGATCGACCAGGGCTACCTGACCAATGCCTACCCCGAGCTGAGTGTCTCCGGCGGCAAGGGCGCGCTGGTCCGACTGGTCTGGGCCGAGGCCCTGGTCGATTCCGCCGGCGCCAAGCACAACCGGGACAAGATCGACGGCATGCACGTGTTCGGCAACTATGACGAGTTCCTGCCGGACGGCGGTGCGGACAGGCGCTTTTTCACCCTCTGGTTCCGCACGTTCCGTTACCTGCAGAGGGATGTGATCACCGCCGGCGAGCCGCTCACGCTCAACTCGCTCAAGAACCCGTTCACCGGCTACCCGTTCAAGCTCAACGCTACTTTCGCCAGCGACGACCCCTCGCTCACCTCGATCTGGAACGTGGCCTGGCGCACGGCCCGTCTGTGCGCAGGCGAAAACTATTTTGACTGCCCCTACTACGAGCAGTTCCAGTACGTGGGCGACACCCGCATCCAGGCGCTCATCTCGCTCTACCTCACCGGCGATGACCGTCTGATGCGCCAGGCGATCAACCATTACGACGACTCCCGTCTGCCCGAGGGCCTGACCCAGAGCCGCTACCCCAGCCGCGTGGCCCAGGTCATACCGCCGTTCTCGCTGTTCTGGGTGCTGATGCTGCACGACTACTGGATGCACCGCCCGGATGAAGCCTTCGTCCAGGCGCACCTGAGCGGCGTGCGGGGTGTGCTCGAATGGTTCGAAAACCGCCTGGGCCAGGACGGTGTGCTGGGGCCGCTGCCCTGGTGGAATTTCGTGGACTGGGTGGACCAGTACCCCTACGGCGTGCCGCCCGGGGCGGCCGAGGGCGGCTCGGCCGTGGTTTCGCTCCAGTTCGCCTACGCCCTGCGCTGCGCCTCGCAGATGTCGCTGGCTTTCGGCCGCGACTGGGAGGCGGCGCACTACCGCGAACTGTCCGAGCGTGTCGCCCGGGCGACCTACGCCGCCTGCTGGTCCGCCGAGCGCGGCCTCGTGGCCAACACCCCCGAGAAAAAGCTGTTCTCGCAGCACGCCAACGCCCTGGCGATCCTGCTCGATATTATTCCGCCGCAGGAGCAGAAAAAGGTGTTCGAGCGGATCTCCACCGAGCCGGATGTTGTCCGGGCGACTTTCTATTTCCAGTTCTACGTGCTCGAGGCCATGCGCCACTGCGGCCTGGGCCAGGACTACGTGGCCCGGCTGGAGCCCTGGCGCGACATGATCCGTTACGGCCTGACTACTTTTGCCGAGACCCCCGAGCCCACCCGCTCCGACTGCCACGCCTGGAGCGCCAGCCCGGCCTGGGGCTTGCTCTCCTCGGTCTGCGGCATCCGCCCGGCCTCGCCCGGTTTCCGCACGGTGCGGATCGAGCCCGCCCTCGGCCCCCTGAAACAGGTCAAGGCCAGCATGCCGCACCCGGAGGGCACGCTCGCGGTCAGCCTGGAGCGCAAGGGCGCCCGCGGCCTGAGCGCGTCGATCGAGCTGCCCGGCGCGCTGCGCGGGGCGTTCGTCTGGGACGGCGTGGAGTACGGCCTCGTGCCGGGTGTAAACAAGATCGAGCTGCCGGGCAAGAACAAGTAAGATTGCAGCCACGCAGCCGCTGCCAATTCGCGCGGGGAAAGGACGAATCCTTTCCTCGCGGCTGTATTCCGTGTCCAGAGGGAGGCTTGTCATGAGCTATGGAGCCGCTGCCGGCGCTGCCGCCGCTGCTGCCGCCGCCGCACGGGCGATAAAAGCCTCGGGAGCGATCGTTCAGGTGGAACCAGCGGCGTTCGAGTCGATCCTCGCCCGGACCGACTCGCCGCTCGTGGTCACAGCCCCCGGCGGCTTTCTCGGCCGCAAACACAAATACCTCACGGCTTATCGCGGGCTCCTGTTTTACACCATATCAGTCAACCCGTTGAGGCTGGACAGCCGTTGCGAACTCATGACCGCCGGAAAAATCTGGACCCCCGATTGAACCGGTCCGGATTGCTCTGAATGAGTCCATGTAACTATCGAATTTCAGGTTGATCATTGTTTCAGGAACGACGGAGGATTAAGCGCGTGATGCTCAAACTTGAGTACAAGGAGTTGATTGTGATTCTGTCACTGCTGTGCGGCTGCTCCTCCGGCGCCGGTGACAAGCCCGCCGCACCGGTCAGCGCCGCCGATTCGACAGCCGGAAGTCAGGCCCCGTCCTGGCCGGCCGAGGTGCAGGAAGTGGCGATCACGAGCAGCCTGGACGGGACCGCGCAGCCGGCTATGTTCTGGACGCCGGAGGGCGCCGGGCCGCACCCGCTGCTGGTGGCCCTTCACACCTGGAGCGGCGACTACCGTCAGGCCGAAAGCATCAATTACTGGGAGGGTTGCCGCGAGCGGGGCTGGGTCTTCATCCACCCCAATTTCCGCGGCCCCAACGTGCAGCCCGAGGCCTGCGGCAGCGAGGCCGTGGTGCAGGATGTCCTGGACGCGGTGGAGTACGCCAAGGCCAACACCCAGGTGGACAGCCGCCGGATTTACCTGGTCGGCTGCTCCGGCGGGGGCTACCTCACCCTGCTGATGGCCGGCCGCAGCCGGTCCACCTGGACCGCGGCCTCGGCCTGGGTGCCGATCAGCGAGTTGGCCGCCTGGCAGGCCCAGTGCTCCGCGCCCGGCAACCCGAACCAGGGCTACGCCGGGAACCTCGTCGCGGTCTGCGGCGGAGCGCCCGGCTCCTCGGCCGCTGTGGACAGCCAGTACGCGCGGCGCTCAGCTCTCACCTGGCTCGCTCAGGCCGCCGCTCTGCCGCTGGATATCAACGCCGGCATACATGACGGGCACAGCGGGTCGGTGCCTGTAAGCCACAGCCTGCGCGCATTCAACCTTCTGGCCCGGGTGAACGGCGCTCCCGAGAAATACCTGACCGATTCGCAGATCGACTCTGTCGTGGCGAACCAGAGCCTGCCGCCCGAGCTGACTGGGCAGGCCGAGCCGGACAGCCTCTATGCAGAAAAGACAGTCCTGTTCCGGCGCAGCGCCGGCCCGGCCCGGGTGACCCTGTTCGAGGGCGGCCACGAGATAGTCTACCGTGCGGCCCTGGCCTGGCTGGCGCGCTGGAGCAAGTGATTGTCATAATTTTTATATTGCTTCCCGATATACCGGCCTTCTGAGGTTGCGGCGAAAGGAGGGAGCGTGGAGCACGTGTCGGCAGTCCTGATCCGGTTGGTTTTAGCCGCATCCTTCCTGGCTCTGCTGGTTTGCAGCGGCTGTAAACCCGGCCCGGCCGGTGGCGACGGCCCGCGCCTGGCCCAGGGCGAGTTCAAATACCTCGGCCCCGCGCCGGACTTTGATCCCGAGCTGCTGCGCCCGGCCCCGGCGGATGGCGACACCGTGCTGAACGACCCGCCGGGGTTCAACTGGCAGCCCGAGGACAGCGCGCGCGCCTTCGTGTTCGAGGTCTCCCGTGACCCGGAATTCCTGGAGAGCGATGGGCTTCTGGAAAAGGCGCGCGGACAGGGCCCCCTGGTGCCCGCTTCCCCGGGCGCGGACCCGCTCCCGGCCCAGGGCGGCCGCTCCTGGCTCGTGGCCGGGCTGCCGCTGCCGCTCTACCACCCCAGCTTCGGCCTGGGGCCGGGCCAGTGGTTCTGGCGCTGGCGCTGCGTGCTGCCGGACGGCAGCCTGACCCCGCCCGCGGCGGTGCGGCGTTTCACGGTGGCCGCCGAGGCGATCGAGTACACCGTGCCGAAAATCAGTGAGCTTCTGGCCCGCATCCCCGCCGGCCACCCGCGCCTTCTGGTCCGGGCCGGGCAGTTGGACAGTATTAAAAGTTTAATAGTCTCCTCCGAGCCCCACAGGCGTCTCTGGGAGCGCATCCAGCGCTTCACCGACGACTCGCTGCTCACCCGCCCGCTGATGCAGGAGCCGCCCCGTTTCCCCGAGGGGCCGTTCAACTACGCCCTCTGGCGCGATTACTACGACCAGGCGCGCAAGATGGGGCAGACTCTGGATTTCCTGGGGTTCTGCTATCTTGTCACCGGCGAGGCCAGGTACGCCGACCGCGCCCGCGAGTGGCTCCTTCACCTGACCGCCTGGGACCCGGACGGCTCCAGCAACATGGAGTACAACGACGAGGTGGCGATGCCGATCCTGCTGAACGGCGCGCGCGCCTGGGACTGGATCTACGGCAGCCTCGCCCCGGCCGAGCGCGACAGTATCCGCGCGATGCTCGCCCTGCGCGCCGACCAGGCCTACCAGCGCTGGCAGAAACGGCCCTACCACCTGAAACCTTTCGCCAGTCACGAGACCCGGCTGGTCAATTACATCTCGCAGGCGGGCATAGTCCTCCACGGCGAAAGTCCCGAAGCGGACAAGTGGCTGGCCTATGTCCTGCCCATGGTCACCACGTTCTACCCGCCTTGGGGCGGGCGTGACGGCGGCTACTCGGAGGGCCCCAGCTACTGGATGATGTATTTCAACTACATGCTCCAGTCGGCGGACGCAATCCGCTGCGCCACGGGCCTGGATATCCTGAAAAAGCCGTTCTACCGGAACAACGGCTGGTTCAAGCTCTACGGCTACCCGTATTTCGGAGCCATGCTGCCGTTCGGCGACACCGGGATCGGCTCTTACTGGCCGGCGGACAAGCTCAACCTCTACCATCTGGCCACGCTGTTCGACAACCCCTATTTCCGCTGGCGCGCCGAGATGAGCCGGCCCGGGGAACTGCCGGTGAACGAGACCGAGGTCCCGAGCGGGATATTCAGTTTCCTCTGGCTGGATGAGGGCCCCGGCCACGTGGCCGCACTGCCGCCCGCGGACCTGCCGCGCTGCTGGGTGTTCCGTGATATCGGCCTGGTGGCGTTCCACCAGGACCCGGCCGACCCGCAGGAAATCTATTTCCTGCTCAAAAGCTCGCCGCACGGGGCCTGGAGCCACACCTACGCCGACCAGAACTCGTTCTACATCCAAGGGTTCGGCGAGGCGCTGGCTATCCAGAGCGGCTATTATCCTCATTACGGCCACCCGCACCACAAAGCCTGGACCTGGCAGACCCGGGCGCACAACTCGGTGCTGGTGGACGGTGAGGGCCAGACCACGGGCCGTGATCGCGCCGCCAACGGGAAAATAATCGAGTGGTCGTTCGGCTCGGGGGCGGAGGGCTCGCTGGATTACGCGGCCGCGGATGCCACCCCGTCCTACGCCGGCCGTCTGGACAAGTTCGTGCGCCGGGTGTTCTACCGTCGCCCGGACGAGTTCCTGATCCTGGATGACCTCCAGGCGCCCAAAGATGTCCGCTTTGACTGGCTGCTGCACGCCCTGGAGAAAATGGAGATCGACGAGAGGGCCCGCACCGTGACCGTGAAAAAGGGCCGCGCGCGTCTGACCGTGGAATTCCTGGAGCCTCAGGGACTGACTTTCTCGCAGACCGACCAGTTCAGCGAGAGCCCCGGGCCTGGCTACCCCAACCAGTGGCACCTGACTGTCTCGACCAAAGATAAGCGTCGTGCGGCTGCGTTCGTGGTGCGGATGATCGTCTGGCAGGCAAAATAATCAGCGGAATTTTTCAAGGGGCTGTCCGAATCTCCGGGCAGCCCTTTTTTATTATAATTTATATAAGCCTTCTTTGAGCCGGCCGGCCCGGTCTCAGATCCCGTCGCGTCCCTCTCCACCCTATCCGCTTTCGACCGGCAGGTCCTGGCCGTGCAAAGCGGACAGAACCTCCTGGGCCAGGCGCTCGCCCACCTGGTCCTCCTCACTCACCACGGCTTCGGCCCCGGATAGCAGCAGGTCCCACTGGACCACATGATAGCGCGCGCGGGCGAAAATCCGGGCCGCGGGAGCCAGGGTCCGCGTCAGGTGGATGATCATCCGGCAGGTCTCCGGGTCGGGCAGGGCCACAATCACAGCCCGGGTCTGGCCGATATGGGCATGCTCCAGAACCTCGCGCAGGCTGGCATCACCAAGCATGAACTTGAGGCCGTAGCTGAGCGCGATCTTCTCGTTGCGACGGTTGAGGTCCAGGATCAGGAGGTCGTCCTTGTGACGGGCGTACAGTCCCTCGGCCACGCGCTGTCCGGCCGGTCCGAACCCGATTATGATGATCCGCCCGGCGAGGGATTCCGTGGCTGACCGGCCCTCCGCTCCCTCCGCACCGGCGTCCTGAGGCCCCCGCCCGAACTGGCCACCGAAGCCCTCGACCACGCGGCATAACACCGGGGCGGCCTGCACGAGGTACGGGGTGACAAACAGGGTCAGCACTGTGACCGAGATCACCAGTCGGAACAGGTCCGGCTGGAGCAGCCCACCGGCGGCGGCGATCCCGGCCAGCACGAAAGAGAACTCGCCCACCTGGGCCAGGGACAGGCCGGTCGCCAGGCCGATCCCGGCGCTGTAGCGCAGCGTCTTGAGCACAGCCATGACAATGAGCGGCTTGAGTGCCAGCACCAGGGCCGCCGTGCCCAGGATGAGCAGCGGGTGACATACGGCCCAGGCCGGGTCGACCAGCATGCCGATGCCGGCGAAAAAGAGAGTCACCAGCAGGGAACGCAAGGGGCTGATATCGGCCCGGATCTGCACGGCGTAAGGTGAGCCGGCCAGCAGCAGCCCGGCCAGGAAAGCGCCGAACGAGGGGCTGAGCCCCGCCGCGTGCGCGGCCCAGGCCGAGCCAGTGGCCGAGACCATGGCCAGGAGCACGGGCAGCTCACGGTTGCGCACCCAACTCTCGCGGGTCAGGAGGCGCGGGACCAGATAGTTGACTGCGGCGTAGAACGCAGCGAACATCACCGCGCCCAGCAGCACGGTGCGGCCCAGCAGCAGCAGCGACTGCTGCGGCGAATGCTGCCCGCCCAGGGCCGCCACCAGCAGCACCAGCGGCACCACGGCTATGTCCTGCAGCAGGAGCACCCCGATCGAGCCGCGCCCCCACAGGCTGTCGATCTGGGCGTTGTCGATCAGGATGCGCACCACGCAGGCCGTGCTGGAAAGCGAAGCCATCGCGCCCAGGGCCACGGCCACTGGCCAGCCCAGGCCGCACCAGCGTCCCACCAGGGCTATCGCCGCCGCGGTCAGCACCACCTGGGCCGTCCCGCCGACGAATGTCACCGGACCCAGGGCCAGCAGGCGCTTGAACGAGAACTCCAGCCCGATGGAAAACAGCAGCAGGGCCACGCCCAGCTCGGCGATGGCCTCCACCGCCCCGGCCTCGCCCACCCAGCCCAGGGCGTGCGGGCCCACCAGCATCCCGGCGGCCAGGTACCCCACTATCGAACTCTGACGCAGTTCCTGGGCCAGGGTGCCCAGCACCAGGGCCGCGGCGAACAGGATCAACAGGCTGAGCAGTGTCTCCCAGGCGCCCATACATGCCCCTTTCCGCTTCTTAATTATACAAGCTTATATATACTTTCCACGAACCGTTCCACCTGGAACTTGCGCGCGCAGCCGGCCCGGCTCATGTAGCGCACAGTGCCGAACACGGGCCGCCGTCCCCAGGGACGGTCATGCAGGCCGCCCACGCTCCAGGCCACTCCAACATAACCGTTCGGGTCGCGGCCGTCCAGCGAATATCTGTCGTTGAGCCGGATCGCGGTCTGCTGGGCCGTCTCCGGGCTTTCGCTCCACTCCAGGATTTTCTTGGCCCAGTACATGCGCAGGAACCCGTGCATCCGGCCGGTTTTTACCATCTGTAGCTGGGCGGCGTTCCACAGGCTGTCGTGGGTCCGGGCGGCCTCGAATTCCTCCGGGGTGTAGAGGTACTCGCGATCATCGCACCGGTGCTGGTCCAGGCTGCGGCGCGCCCAGTCGGGAAGGCCCTCCCTGCGGTCGTAGTCCGGGTTGAAATGGCAATAGTTGTCGGCCAGCTCGCGCCGCACGATAAGTTCTTCCAGGAACGCATCTCTCGCCGCAGCCGGCGCGCTTGAGCGGCTCACCTCAAGCGCCACGCGCAGCGGGGCGAGCTGGCCGAAATGCAGGTAGGGCGACAATCCCGACTGCACCCAGGCGTTCGGGTCGTTACGCTCCAGGTGGTAGCGCGGCAGGCGCTCCCGGATGAATGTCTCCATACAGAGCCGCGCCGCCTGCGCTCCAGGCCGCGGTTCAGCCAGCACTGGAACTGTCGGGTCCGGGGCCAGCCTCGCCAGCGCGGAGTCCCAGTCCAGCACGGGAATCTCGGGCCGCGCCCAGTTCTGCGGGGTCAACGGCGGCGGCTCGTGCAGGAAACTGTCCAGGCAGCGGGTAATCTTGCGCCGCAGGGTGAACGCGCTCCACTCCTGGTGGCCGGAGACAAAGCGGCAGGGCACGGTATTGTGGCTGTCCAGCTCCAGGAACTCGACAGCCAGGGCCTCGGCCGTACGGGCCTGCCAGGTGCGCTTGAGCCTCAGCGGGTCGAAATCGGCGAGCACGGCGCCGGCCTCCAGCTCGCGCGCCAGGCGCGGCACCTCGTCTCCCGGCTCCCCCTCCAGAAGGTGAAACGGCAAACCGTGCTCATTGATTTCCTCGACTGTGCGGCGCAGGCCCTCCAGCATGAAAGCGTAATGCCGCAGGCCCGCCCCGGCGAACGCGGGCGCCAGGCAGAAAGCTACGTGGCAGGGGACTCGCCGCTCGCGGGCCAGCTCGAGCGCGGCCGCCAGGGCGTGGTTATCCGCGGCGCGCTGCTCGCGGCTCATCCAGTACATCACCGGTCCGCGTCCGGGCCGTGCGTGGTTCAGGCGGAAAATACGCTCGGTTTCCATCGGCCAGCCCCCGTTTTGGTGGAAAGAGACAGCCATCTGCCATTATATTACCTCAGGAGATGCCTGCCTGTCAAAAGAGAGAAACACAACGGGCCGCGCGTGTATCAGCCGCGGCCAATCAAGCCTACACCCTGAACGGGGACATTGTAATGGCAGATAAAGACAACAATTACGACAAGCTGCTGGAAATTGTCCGTGAGGCCTCGCTGCTGGATTCGATCAGCTGCCTGCTGGAATGGGACCAGGAGACCGGCATGCCGCGCCAGGGTGCACAGCACCGGGCCGAGCAGCTCGCCCTGACCGCGCGCCTGTCGCACGAGCGCCTGACCGCCCATGAGACCGGCGACCTTCTGGCCGCCTGCGAGTCGGCTGCGGCGGGTGATGACCCGCTTTCGGACCGGGCGGTCAACCTGCGGGAGATTCGCCTGCGTTTCGAGCGCCGCCGACGGCTGCCCAAGCGCCTGGTCGAGGAGTTGGCCCGTGTGACCGCGCTGGCCCACGCCGACTGGGTCGAGGCCCGCCGCAGCGGCGATTTCGGGCGTTTCGCCCCGCACCTGGAGCGGATCTTGGCCCTGAAGCGCGAGCAGGCCGCCTGCTACGGCTCGGGGGAATCGCCCTACACGGCCCTGCTGCAGGACTACGAGCCGGGCGAGAGCGAGGCCAACCTGGAGCGCGTGTTCTCAGCCCTGGCGCAAAGTTTGCCCCCGTTGGTCGCGCGGATAGAGGAGGCCGGCGACAGAGCGGGCGCCGAGCTTCCGGAGGCGGATTTCCCGCTGGAGCGCCAGCGCGTGTTCGGCGAAATGGCGGCCGCGGCCATGGGCTTCGATTTCTCCGCCGGGCGTCTGGATGAGGTGGTGCACCCGTTCTGCACCACGATCGGCCCGGGAGATGTGCGGATCACCACGCGCTTCGAGCGGGACAATTTCGCCCCGGCCTTTTTCGGCATCCTGCACGAGGCCGGGCACGGCCTGTACGAGCAGGGTCTGGAGCGTGAGCATTGGGGCGCTCCGCGCGGCGAGGCGGTCTCCCTTGCCATCCACGAGTCGCAGTCGCGGATGTGGGAAAATATTGTCGGGCGCTCGCGGGCTTTCTGGACCCATTTCCTGCCCAAGGCCAAGGGGGTGTTCCACGGCAGCCTGGAGGGAATGGAGCTTGACATGTTCCTGCGCGCGGTCAACCGGGTGCGGCGCTCGTTCATCCGGGTGGAGGCGGATGAGGTGAGCTACAACCTGCATATCGTGCTGCGCTTCGAGCTGGAGCGCGCCCTGGTGCGCGGCGACCTCAGCGTGGCCGACCTGCCCGCGGCCTGGAACGCACGCTTCCGTGAGCTGCTGGGCCTGAGCGTGAGTTCCCATTCCGAGGGCTGCCTGCAGGACACCCACTGGGCCAGCGGCCTGATCGGCTATTTCCCCACCTATTGCCTGGGCAACCTCTACGCCGCCCAGTTCTACGCCGCGGCCGAGCGCGAGCTTCCCGGCCTGGAACGCCGGCTTGGCGCCGGGGATTTCGGGCCCCTGCGTGACTGGCTGCACCGGAAAGTCCACAGCCAGGGCATGCGCCACCGCGCCCCCGAGCTGGTGCGGGTGGTGACCGGCGCGCCCCTGGGCCCGGAGCCGTTTTTCGCCTACCTCAGCCGTAAATACGGCGAGCTGTTCAACCTCGACCTGTGAGGAAAATGATGTTTGGCAAGAGCTGGATTTCAGTCCTGGCGCTGGCCCTGGCCGCGACAGCCGCCCCCGGGGTAAGGGCGCAGAATGCCGCCCCGGAGATCGTTCTCTGCGGCTGGGATGAGGTGTTCGTGCTGCGGCTGGGTGCGGGAGCGCCCGAAAAAATCTGGTCCTGGCGCGCGGATGAGGCGAGCGGCCTGCCCGACTCCATACGGGCCAGATTTGCCACCACCTCCGACTGCAAGCCGGTGGAGGGTGGACGGGAATTCGTTGTCACCTCATCGGCTGAGGGCGTGGCGCTGGTGGAGCGCGCGACAGGCAAGGCCCTGTTCTACGCCACTGTAGCCAACGCCCACTCGGCCGATATTCTTCCCGGCGGGCTGCTGGCTGTGGCCGCCTCGATGGATGAGTCCGGCCGCGGGGACCGCCTGCTCGTGTTCGATCTTTCCACACCGGGCCGAATTCTGGCTGAGGATAGCCTCCCCTGGGGGCACGGAGTGGTCTGGGACAGCACTCGGCAGAAACTGTATGCTCTGGCAGGAAAGGATATTCGTATATATAAACTTATATTCTCTGGCAACAGATTCGATCATCTGAGCCGTCAGGCCCTGATCTCCCTGCCCGAGGGGATCGGCCACGAGATGCAGCCCGTGCCGGGGACACCGTTCCTCGCGGTCAGCACTTCGAATCATTGCTGGCTGTTCGACCGCGATGACTGGAGCCTCGAGCCGCACCCCCTGCTGGCCGACAGTGCGGATGTGAAAAGTATCAGCGTGAACCCGGTGAACGGTCGCATTTCCTGGACCCGCGCCGACAGCCCCGACTGGTGGACCTCAGTCGTGCGGCTGCAGAACCCGCCCGGACAGATCGAGCTTCCCGGGCAGCACCTGTACAAGGCCCGCTGGGTCAGCCCGCAGGAGTAGCGCCGATGCCCTGCTGCTGGCGCCAGGTAAAAGCGACGATAACAAAAGGCCGTAAGAATCCGACTGTCCTCTCCTACGGCGAGGTGCTCTGGGACCGCTTACCCGGCGGCGCGGTGCTGGGCGGCGCGCCGCTCAACCTGGCCCTGCGCCTGGCCGGCCTCGGGGTGAATGCCCGCATGGTGAGCCGGGTGGGCCTCGACAGCGAGGGCCGCCGGGCGCTGGAACAGGTCCGCGCCCTGGGTCTGGACACCAGCCTGATCCAGCGCGACAGCACGCAGGTGACCGGAGCGGTGGAGGTGGCTCTCTCCGCCGAGGGTAACCCGGAGTTCACGATCCTGCCGGACCGGGCCTATGACCGGATACAATTCACCCCCGAGCTGGAGCATGCGGCGGCCACGGCGCGCTGTGTCTGTTTCGGCACACTGGTCCAGCGCACGGAGATAAGCCGGGAAACACTGCACAGACTCCTGGACAGCGCAGTGGGGGCTCTCAAATTTCTGGACCTCAACCTGCGGCAAGGCTGCTACAGCCCGCAGACCGTGACCGCGAGCATGCGTCGGGCGGATATCCTGAAGCTCAACGCACAAGAGGTTTTCGAAGTCATGAGCCTGCTGGGCTGGAGCGGCCTCGACCTTCCCG